>NZ_RZSA01001048.1:0-2168 GCF_003998075.1 Mesorhizobium sp. M2A.F.Ca.ET.037.01.1.1
GAGCTACTCCGTTCAACCCGTGTATGGCCGCAGCACGATGTCCTTGTGCACGATGACGCGCAGCGGCCAACCCGGGCGGACCGTGATTGTAGGCTGAACATTCAGGTTCTTTTCCGTGATACGCTGGCCGGCTTGACTGATATTCTGCTGAGTGGCTTCTCGGATCGCCTTGACCAGGTCGCTCTCATTTTCCCCAAAGCTCAGTTCGGTGCCGACGCCTAGCAATGTGGCCAACGCAACGCCCTTGATCAGCTGCCAGGTGTGGAAATCAACCTCATCCTCAAGCCCCGCATAACCGGCGGTGTCTGTCGCCGGCAGATTGTCGATTTCGATCGAGGAGCCGTCGGGCAAGATTATTCGCTGCCAGACCAGCAAAGCACGCTTCTGCCCAAAGGCGACGACGCTGTCATAGGTGCCGATCAGACGCGAGCCTTGCGGGATGAGCAAGGTGCTGCCGGTGACGGTGTCGTGCACATTCTCGGTGACCTGCGCAACGACCAGACCGGGCAAATCCGAGTTGATGCCAGTGATGAGGCTTGCAGCGATGACGCTACCGGCCATGAGCTGATAGGGCGAAGCTGGCGTCTGCAGCGCATGCGGATTGTAGATCCCGTTTGTGTCTCGCTGGCTCACGAAGTCAAGCTTGCGCTGTTGGTTGTTCTGGTCGCCCTCGGTTGGTGCAACGGAAGCTGACGTGCCGGCGGCACCGGTTTGCGGAAGCGCTTCAAATTGCAGCTGGCGGGCTTGCCCGGTGTGGGGAGCATCGGTCTGCTTCGGTCGATTGTCGATCCGGAACATGACTTGCGACTCGCGCGCCGAAATCGCCTGCTGGGCGAGCCGTTGCTCTTCCGCGGAAACCTCCTGCCCGGGCGCGATGCCGAGCTGGCGATGCCGCTCAAGAATGGGGCGGCCGAGATCGCCCGGCAGCGGCGGTCCAAGCACGGGCGGTTTTGGCTTGATCGCGGAATAATCCTTGGGCAGGCTATCGAGACCCTCGGCTGTCGGCTTGCGTTCGGTGTTATAGCGGTCTTCCGTCAAGCCTTGGATGCGCAGAGCTGGCCCCCTCAGCGCGATCATGGTGACGCCGAATATTGCGCCGGATCCGAGCGCCGCGATCGCGACGATCACGCCGCGCCTGAAACGCACAGCACGACGAGGCGAAGCGCGCAATTGCAGCTGCTCTGGATCGAGCTTCGGCGGGGCGGTGGAATGGGACGTGTCAGTCATGGGCCCTCCCCTCACCTGCCGAAACGGGAAAAAGGCGAGATCCGCCGCGGCGGTTGCCGGCCATCAGTTCTGGTGATGCGCACAACCTGCTGCTGCTTGGCACCGAGCCGCAGTTCTGCCGCGGCAAACAAGCGATCGACGATATAGTAGTTGCCGCGCATGCGGTAGTTGACGAGCTGGTTGTTGCCGTCGGCTCCGACGATGAAGAGCGGCGGCGCCTCGCCCTGGTCAATGCGGCGTGGGAATTCGATATAGACCTTGCTGCCGTCGTCGAAGGCACGCGTCGGTCTCCAGGGCGGTGTGTCGCCGCTAATCGAATAGCGGAAGCGGATATTTTCGAGTGCCACATTCGACGCCACCGGCGTGACGGCATCTGCTTGGGCGTTGCGTTGGCGCAGCGCGACGATCTGGTCTTCGCTATACGTCCAGGAGATGGCCGCCATCGCGGTCTTGTCAGTGCTTTGAAGCTGCAGGTGATAGGTCCGCCGTTCCGTGGTGATGACCAGGTTGGTGCTAAGCCCCGGCGCGAAAGGCTTTACCAGCACATGGGTGCGCTGATTGTCGCCGGTGCCGCTCACGGTGTCGCCAATGACCCAACGCACCGTGTCGCCCGCGGACACTGACGTCAGCTTCTCACCCGGTTGCAGAGCAATATCGGTGACGCGCTCGGGTGCTGCGTAAAGCTGGTAAAGCGCGCCGTCGGCAAAGGGATAGACCTGGACCGCATTGACATAGCCGTATCTGGTGGGCTGCTGTGTCGCCGCCTTGTTGGCGTCGGCGACACGTTCTTCGGGGGAACGTTTATCGTCGGCGACCTTGCCTGGATCGGGCTGCAACTGGCCGGGCAAAGGCAGCGGCTTTGGCACCTCGACGATCTTGACCGCTTCTCCGGCGGCTTCTCGATCGCCGCTGCTTTGAAGTCGGCAGTGTCATAGGAAATC
>NZ_RZSA01001049.1:0-2168 GCF_003998075.1 Mesorhizobium sp. M2A.F.Ca.ET.037.01.1.1
GCGCGACGAGCCAGATGCCGCCGCCGCCGAGAATGAGACCGATGAGGAAGAGGACGAGGGAGGTGATGGTGACAGCCAAGACGGTGCTCCTTCGACTGTTGCGCGCATCAAGCAATTCCAGGAAAAGCGTGAAGCGTCTTTCCGTCCGGAACTGCGTCAAACAAGATAGAGCAGCTTGCGGGGTGCGACAGGCCCCGCCCTGCCGGCAGCTTTCCCCTTACCCGCTCCGGCTGTCAAGTTGGTCCGGGACACGCGAAACTAGAACAAAACGTAGACAGTTCTGGTCTTTCGCTCCCGAATCACTACATTCGGGGGCGATGTCGGGCTTTTCCGAAGACATGCCTTTTTTCGATGAACCGAATGCGCGGCCGGCTGCGGCCCCGTCCGGCATAGCCGCGCGCGCCATGGCGGCGCGCAGCGGGCAGAACAGCGCGCCCGATTATCTGAAGGGCCTGAACCCGGAGCAGCGGCTCGCCGTCGAGACGACCGAAGGCCCGGTCCTGGTGCTGGCCGGCGCCGGAACCGGCAAGACGCGCGTGCTCACCACCCGCATCGCCCACATCCTCGCGACTGGCAGGGCCTTCCCGTCGCAGATCCTCGCCGTCACCTTCACCAACAAGGCGGCGCGCGAGATGAAGCAGCGCATCGGCCACCTGATCGGCGAAGGCAATGTCGAGGGCATGCCCTGGCTCGGCACCTTCCATTCTATCGGCGTCAAGCTGTTGCGTCGTCATGCCGAGTTGGCCGGGCTGAAGTCGGATTTCACCATCCTCGACACCGACGACGTGGTGCGGCTGATCAAGCAGCTGATCCAGGCCGAAGGGCTGGACGACAAGCGCTGGCCGGCCAAGACCTTCGCCCAGATGCTCGACAACTGGAAGAACAAGGGCCTCGGCCCCGAAGAGATTCCGGAAGGTGATGCTCGCAGCTTCGGCAACGGCAAGGGCCGCCAGCTCTACAAGGCCTATCAGGAACGGCTGCAGACGCTGAATTCCTGCGACTTCGGCGACCTGCTCTACCACCCGATCCGCATCTTCCGCGCCTATCCGGACGTGCTGAAGGAATACCACCGCAAGTTCAAATACATACTAGTCGACGAGTACCAGGACACCAACACCGCGCAGTACATGTGGCTGCGGCTCTTGGCGCAGCGCCCCAATGTCGGGCGCAGCCCGTCGGCCGAAGGCCGCAAGCCCGACCGGGCGTCGGCCGGTCAGGCCGCCCCCGCGGAGGCCAGCGAGCGAAGCGAGCGCGCGGCCGTGAGCGAAAACAAAGTCAACATTTGCTGCGTCGGCGACGACGACCAGTCGATCTATGGCTGGCGCGGCGCCGAAGTCGACAACATCCTGCGCTTCGACAAGGATTTCCCGGGCGCCACCATCATCCGGCTGGAGCGCAATTATCGCTCCACCGCGCATATCCTGGGCGCCGCTTCCCACCTCATCGCCCACAATGAGGGCCGTTTCGGCAAGACGCTGTTCACCGATCGCAATGACCCCGATGACGACAAGGTGCATGTCCATGCCGCCTGGGACTCGGAGGAAGAGGCGCGCGCCATAGGCGACGCCATCGAGGCTTACCAGCGGCAGAAACATAATCTGAACGACATGGCGATTCTCGTCCGCGCGTCCTTCCAGATGCGCGCCTTCGAAGACCGCTTCATCACGCTGGGCTTGAACTATCGCGTCATCGGCGGCCCGCGCTTCTACGAGCGCCTGGAAATCCGCGACGCGCTGGCCTTCTTCCGCGTCGTCGCCAACAGCGGCGACGACCTTGCCTTCGAGCGCATTGTCAACGTGCCGAAGCGGGGGCTCGGCGAAGCCACGATCCGCCAGATCCACGACACCGCGCGCGCCATGCGCGTGCCGATGCTGGAGGCCGCCGCAACGCTCGCCGAAAGCGACGAGCTGAAGCCCAAGCCGCGCGCAGCGCTCCGAGAGGTGGCCGCCAATTTCGAGCGCTGGCAGAAAGCGCTGGAAACGAAGCCGCACACCGAGCTCGCCGAGACCATTTTGGAAGAGAGCGGCTACACCGACATGTGGAAGAACGACCGTTCGGCAGACGCGCCCGGGCGGCTGGAAAACCTCAAGGAGCTGATCCGCTCCATGGAGGAGTACGAATCGCTGCGCTCCTTCCTCGAGCATGTCGCGCTCGTCATGGATGCCGAG
>NZ_RZSA01000104.1:0-10781 GCF_003998075.1 Mesorhizobium sp. M2A.F.Ca.ET.037.01.1.1
GAAGGCCTTCGTTGCCTGCGTCATCGGGGGCTTCGGCTCGCTGCCGGGTGCGGCGGTCGGCGGCATGCTGCTCGGCTTCATCGAAGTCGGCCTGCTTGTCGCGCTGCCGCAGGAATATGCGGGCTTCAGGGATGCGCTCACCTACGCGATCATCGTCGCGTTGCTCGTCTACCGCCCGGAAGGCCTGCTCGGCCAGCGTATCGAACTCGGCGACAAGGAAATCTGACATGGCAGGCTCTGAATTGTCGCAAGCAGTCGAACAGATGGCGGCTCCGGTGGGCACAGCGCAGCCCGGCAATGCGGTTGTCCGCTCGCTGGTCGGCGGGCTGGTTACCGCGCTGCCGGTGCTGTTGATCGGCCTCCTGGTGCTGAATTTCGCGCCGACCTACTACACCTTCCTGGCGCTCGGCGCCTTCGTGAACCTGATCGTGGTGGTCGGGCTGCAGGTGTTCATGGGCAATTCCAACATCGCCAATCTCGGCCACAGCGCCTTTGTCGGGCTCGGCGCCTATGGCGTCGCCATCCTGTCGACGCCGCTTGCCATGAAGAAGCTGTCGATCCCCAACGCGCCGTTCGGTTTTGCGACGCTGGAGCTCGACCCGGTTTCGTCGGCGCTCATCGCGCTTTTGGTCGTCGGCATCGTGGCGCTGGTCAGCGGCAAGGTGATCAGCCGGCTGTCGGGGGTCGCCGCGACCATTGTCAGCCTGGCGCTGCTGATCATCGTCCATTCGGTGTTCCTCAACTGGACCGACCTGTTCAAGGGCAACCAGGCTTTCTTCGGCATTCCGAAAGTCGTCGGCCTGCCCTGGATGCTGGTCTTCGCGGTGCTGGCGATCGTGGCGGCGCGGCTGTTCAAGGACAGCCGCTGGGGCCTGCAGCTGCGAGCCAGCGCGCAGAGCCCGCAGGCTGCCGCGGCACTCGGCATCGATGCGAAAAAGCTGCGGCTGATGTCATGGGTGCTGTCGGCGCTGATCTGCGGCCTTGCCGGCGTGCTCTATGCCTATTTCGCCGGCACGATCAGCCCGAAACTTTTCTACTTCCAGATGATCTTCAACACGCTGGCGATGCTGATCCTTGGCGGCATGGCGACGGTGACCGGGGCGGTGACCGGCGTCATCGTGCTTTCGATCGGGCTGGAATTCATCCGCAGCATCGAGTCCGGCGTGAGCGTCGCGGGTATCCAAATGCCGCAGCTGCTTGGACTGTCGGGCGTGGCGCTCGGCGTGGTCATCGTGCTTTGCATGGCGTTCCGGCCAAGCGGCATCAGCGGCCGGCATGAGCTCGATGAGCTTGTGTCGCTTCTTTTCCGGCGCAATGACAGATAGCGTCGTCATTTCCTGGTGGAGGGTTGAACGTGGAATTTGAGGACAGGGTGGCGGCGTATGCGCCGAAGCTCGAAGCGTTGCAGGCCGAGCTCGCATCGCGCGGCGTCGAGTTCGTCGAGGTGCATACGGTCGATACGTCGGGCGTAGTGCGCTCCAAGATCGCGCCGCTGAAGCTCTCGACCTCGGGCGAATCGATCAATGCCATCCTCTATTGCGTCACCCATGGCGACGGCCAGCCGATGGGCGACGTCGCCTTCGCGTCGCCAAGCGCCAATGAGGAGAACGGCTTTCCCAACATCAAGGGCATCATCGACCCGGACACGGTGGTGCAGCATGGCTGGAAGCCGAAATTCGCTTCCGCCATCACGCGCTCCTACATGCTCGACGGCGCGCCTTGCGCCTACGATCCGCGCAACGTCCTCGCCCGTGTCGAGGAGCGCGCGCGGGCGCTCGGCTACGAGCCGAAATTCGCCCTCGAATACGAGTTCGGCATTTTCCACGCCGACCACGATCTGATGCGCGCCGGCCGCTATCGCGAGCTGAAGCCGTGGGGCCATTCACTGATCAACTACGACCTCGTGCGCAGCGGCGAGTACCAGGATTTCGCCGCCGAGTTCATCACGCGCATGAAGAGCATCGACATCGGCGTCGCATCGCTGGTCACCGAATATGGCTACGGCATGTATGAATATGCGCTGACGCCGAAGAGCGCCCTGGCGGCGGCGGATGCCGCGATGCGCGCCAAGCTGCATCTGCGCGAGCTGTGCGCCGAGCGTGGGCTGGTCGCCACCTTCATGACGCGCTTCCAGCCGCCCGGCAAGGAAAGCGCCTGCGGCGCGCACCACCATGTCAGCCTGTGGCAGGACGGCAAGCCTGCCTTCGCGGCCGGCCCGAACCGGTTGACGCCGGTCGCCGAGAAATTCCTCGCCGGCGTGCTCAACCGCATGCAGGAGACGCATATTTTCTTCCGGCCGACCGTCAATTCCTACCGCCGCTTCGATCGCGGCGCGTGGTCGCCGGAAGACGTCGCCTGGGGGTTCGAGAACCGCACTGCGCCGATCCGCGCCATCACCACGCCGAACGATGCCGCGTGCCGGTTCGAGCACCGAGCGCCCGGCGCCGACGTCAATCCTTACCTGTCGATCGCCGCGATCCTGGCGGCAGGCTGCGAAGGCATCGAGAAGAACCTGCCGCTCGAGCCACCGGTGACGAGCAACCTTGCCAATCTCGACAAGCCGAAGCTGCCGCGCACGCTGAACGCGTCCATTGAGGCCTTCGCCGGATCCGATTTCTGCGCCGAGGCTTTCGGCGAGGCGTTCCGCGACAATTATGCCGAGAGCCGCCGCGCCGAGCAGGCGGCCTTCGATGCCTGGCAGGCGTCGCATATCACCGACTTCGAATGGCAGCGCTATTTCGCAAGCTGAGCCAGCAAACCGTAGGCGCGTTAGAACCCGGCGATCAGTTCCGCTGATCGCTGGGTCAAGCGAATTGGTGTGACAAGCGGGGCGACGCTCCCTACATGAGGCCGCTCAAGGAGCGGCGCATGGTAACGGAAGCAATCTCTGAGAGCAGAACCGGCGGCGATTTCTGGGATGGCGTGCGATTGTCGATGCCGGTCGTGGTCGCTTCTGCGCCGTTCGCGATCTTGTTCGGCGCGATCTCCGTCGACAATGGTTTCTCGGTGCTTGAGGCGTTCCTTATGAGCGCCATGATCTATGGCGGCGCCAGCCAGATGGTCGGCATCGAATTGTTCGGCCAGCATGTCGCGCCGTGGCTGATCGTGCTGTCGATCTTCGCGGTGAATTTCCGACACGTGCTCTATTCCGCCGGCATCGGCCGCCGCATCGCGCATTGGCCATTGCTGCAGCAGGCGCTGGGCTATTTCATCCTCACCGACCCGCAATTTGCAGTGGCGGAGGCGAGGGCCGTGTCGGGCAAGCCAGTCGGGTTCGTCTGGTATCTTGGACTTGGCCTGCCGGTCTACGTGTTTTGGGTCATCGAAAGCGGGTTGGGCGCGGTGTTCGGCAAGCTCATTCCGGATACCCATGCGCTGGGCATCGATTTCCTGCTGCCGATCTATTTTCTCGGCCTCGTCCTCGGTTTCCGCAAGCGGCCGCTATGGCTGCCCGTCGTCGCCGCAAGCGCGGCCGCATCGATCATCGCCTACAAGACGGTCGGCTCTCCCTGGCATGTTTCGATCGGCGCGATCGCCGGCGTGCTGCTGGCGGTGATCCTGCCGCCGCATCACAGCGGAATAGGGGAGCGGCCGTGAGCACGACCTTCTGGATCATCCTTGCCGGCGCGATCGCCACCTATCTGACCCGGGTCGGCGGCCACCTCGTCATCTCGCGCTTCGAGAATATCCACCCGCGCGTCGAGGCGGGGCTGAACGCCGTGCCGGCCGCGGTGCTGACGACGCTGGTCGCGCCGGCAGTGCTTGGCGCCGGGCCCGCCGAATGGGCGGCGCTGGTGGTCACCGCTTTGGTCTCGCTGCGCGGCGGGTTGATGTCGATGTTTTTGGCAGGTGCTGCGGTGCTGATCATCGCGCGGCAGTTTGTGGGATAGCAATTCTGCCGGCGCGATCGTTTCGGACCGCCGGCGCTGCCCCTCATTGCCCTGCCGGGCATTTCTCCCCGTAGAACGGGGAGAAAGAAGCTAATCTCAAATCTTCGCGTCGTGCGGCAGTGGTGCTGTCGCCTTCTCCAGCCAGGCCAGCGTTTCGCCGTCCACCATCGGGCCGATCTCGGCCAGCACCCATGCATGATACTGGTCGAGCCAGTGCAACTCGTCGCGGGTCAAGAGATCGCTGCGGACGAGACGCTTGTCGATCGGCGCCAACGTGAGCGTCTCGAAGCCGTGCATGGGGATGTCGCCACCTTCGATCGGTTCCGCCGGCGTGACCAGAATCAGGTTCTCGATGCGGATGCCGTAGGCGCCTTCCTTGTAGTAGCCTGGTTCGTTGGACAGCATCATGCCGGCAAGCAGTTTCTCGGTGCCGGTGCGGGCGATGCGCTGCGGCCCTTCATGCACGGCAAGATAGGAGCCGACGCCATGGCCGGTGCCATGGGCGAAGTCGCAGCCATGCTTCCACAGTGCCATGCGCGCGACGGCGTCGATTTCCGAGCCGCGCGTGCCGGCGGGGAAACGCAGCGTCGAGATGCCGATCATGCCCTTCAGCACGAGGGTGAAGCGCTCGCGCATTTCCTGCGTCGGCTCACCGATCGGCACGGTGCGGGTGATGTCGGTGGTGCCGTCCTGGTACTGGCCGCCGGAATCGAGCAGGAACAGTTCTCCGCTTTCCAGCTTGCGGCTGGTGGCGCGCGAGACGCGGTAATGCATGATCGCGCCGTTCGGGCCGGCACCGGAAATCGTGTCGAAGGAGATGTCGCGCAGCGGCATCTGGGTTTCCTCGCCTGTCTGGCGGCGCACTTCCTCCAGCTTGGTGACGACGGCAATTTCGTCGAGCGTGCCGGGCTGCTGGCGCTCGAGCCAGCACAGCAGCTTGGCGACCGCAGCGCCGTCGCGGCGATGCGCGGCGCGGCTGCCGGCGATCTCGGCCTGGTTCTTGGTCGCGCGGGGTATACGCGCAGGGTCAGCCGCCAAGACGACGGTGCCGCCATTGTCCTCGGTAAGCATCCGCAGCTTTTCCGCCGCCAGCACCGGATCCAGCGCGATCCTGGCGCCGTTTTTGGCCAGCTCGACGATTGCCGCTTCGAACTCGCCCGGATCATGCAGATCGGCAAGCTGGGTGAGATAGGCCGCGACCTGGCGCGGGAATTTGCGCTGGTCCATGAACAGCTGATGCTTGCCGTCGGCGGCGAGGATGGCAAAGCCGAGCGCCAGCGGCGTGTGCGGCACGTCGGCGCCACGGATGTTGAAGCTCCAGGCGATGGAAGAGGGGTCGGTCAGCACCGCATGGGTGGCGCCGTCTTTCTGGATGGCGCTTGCCAGCCGCACAAGCTTGTCCTTGGCGAGCTCACCGGCAAAATTGAGCTCTTGCAACTCCACCGGCGCGCGCGGCGGCTCGGGCTGGTCTTTCCAGATGATGTCGATCGGGTTCCTGTCGAGCGGCACCAAGGTCGCGCCGGATTGCTCGGCCGATGCCTTCAGCGCCCTGACCTCGCCGATCGTATGCAGCCAGGGGTCGAAGCCGAGCCTCGCGCCCTTGCCGAAATTGTCCCTGATCCAGCTGGCCGGCGGATTGTCGATGAGGCTTTCGACGGTGAAGATCGAAAGGTCGACCTCGTTTCGGACCTGCAGCGTGTAGCGGCCGTCGACGAAGATGAAGGCGCGGTCGCGCAGGATGATGGCGACGCCGGCCGAACCGGAAAAGCCGGTCAGCCATTTCAGCCGCGCCGAGCGGTCGGCGACATATTCGCCCTGGTGCTCGTCCGCGCGGGGGACGATGAAGCCATCCAAGCCATTGTCGGCCAGCCATTGCCGCAGCAGCGCCACGCGCGGCTTGCCGACGGCCGGATCGCCAGCGGAATCAAAGGTCTGGAACATGGTGGCCTCTCCTCGGATGCTTGTCGCGAACCTAAAGCGCGTCGCGATCTTTCAGATTCGCGCCATGCGCTTTAGGTTTTGGATCTTACGCATGTCTTTATCCCGAAACCGGTTCCCACTTTCGGGAGACATGCTTTAGAGCATTTCGTGCGCCAATTGAAACGGATCTGTCACCAGACGCCATATGATCCAGATATGCTGAAGCGACGACGTGCAAGCTAGGCGCGCCCCCGTGTCTTTGCGCATGGACGCTATGCAGAATCGTTGATTTCCAGACAGGTCGGCAGAGCTTAGTCTCCCGGATGTGGAGGAATGAATCCTGTTGTCCTGCAAAGGAGACTGTCATGTCCACGCTTCCAGCCAGACGCGGATTTTTCAGAAACGCCATGAGCGCGCTGATCGAAGCTCGCCGGCGCGAGGCGACCCGCTACGTCAACGGGGCGCTGCTTTGTCTCGACGATGAAACGCTGAACGCCAATGGCTACGATCGCGAAGAGCTGAAGAAGGCGGCAAACTCGCTTTATGTGTGAGTAACCGCCTCAGCGCTTGAGGTGGATGGTCACCCAGCCCTCGCGATGCAGCGTGCGGACGTGACGAAAGCTCTGACCGACATAGGCTGAGATCACGGCGTCGCGCTGCCGGTCGAGGATGCCGGAAAGCACCAGCGAGCCGCCGAGCCTGATATGCCGGGCCATCTGAGGCGCGAGCCGCATCAGCGGCCGGGCCAGGATGTTGGCGACGATGAGGTCGAAAGGCGCGCGCCTGGCGAAGATCGGGTTGTGGAAGCCCGGCGCCGTCACCGTCTCGACCAGCGCCTTGACATGGTTGAGGCGGGCGTTGGCGGCGGCGACGCGGACGGCGACCGGATCGATGTCGGTCGCCAGCACCGGGATATGCGCGAGCTTGGCGAGCGCGATCGCGAGCACCGCGCTGCCGGTGCCGAGGTCGAGCGCGTTGCGCGGCCGTTCGCGCAGCACCACCTGCTCCAGCATTTCGAGGCAGCCGGCGGTGGTGCCGTGATGGCCGGTGCCGAAGGCAAGGCCTGCCTCGATCTCGATGGCGAGATCACCGGCGTGGCGCTTGGCGCGGTCGTGCGAGCCGTGGACGAGGAAGCGCCCCGTACGGACCGGCTTCAAGCCTTCCAGCGAGCGCGACACCCAGTCCACATCGGGAAGGACCTCGCGCTCGACAGGCTTCGGCAGGCCGAGACCGGCGATGATATCCCTGACCCGCGCCTCGACAGGACCGACGTCGCCATCGGCATAGAGCGACACTTCGTGGATGTCTTTTTCCTCGTCGAGCTCCAGCACGGCGATCGGCAGGCCGTCATCCTCGAAGGCGGCGTCCAGCGCCGCGAAGATGCGATCGGCCTCGAGCTTGCTGGCGGTGAGGTGCAGCCTGGTCTGGCCCATCATGTTTGCCCGCCGGCAGCCAGCCGCTTCAGCTTGGCGACGGCGGTGTCGGCGCTCTCGCCATAGGCGATGGTACCGGCGAAATCGCCCCTGGCGTTGAGCAGCAGCACCGAGGCGGTATGGTCCATCGTGTAGTCGCCGTCGCCGGTGTCGACCTTCTTCCAATAGATGCCGAAGGCCTTGGCCATGGCGTGCACCTTGTCCGGATCGCCGGTGATGCCGGTGATGCGATCGGAGAAGTTGCTGACATAGGTGTTCATCGTCTCCGGGGTGTCGCGCTCCGGATCGACGGTGACGAAATAGGCGTTGAGGTTCTTGCCGCTGTCGCCCATCGTCTTCAGCCAGCCGGCCAGCTCGAACAGGGTTGTCGGGCAGACTTCCGGGCAATGGGTGAAGCCGAAGAACACGACCGTCGGGTGGCCCCTGAAGGCGGCTTCGGTGATCGGCGCGCCTTTCTGGTCGACCAGCGTGAAGGGCGCGCCGAAGGGCTCGCCGCCATAATGGCCGCGGTACCAGTCGAACGTCAGCCAGCCGATGCCCGCCGCCATCAGGACGAGAATGCCGACCAGGATTGAACGCATCATCAGTGAATGTCCGTCGTGATTGCCTTGGGGCAAGTTTGGCGACACTCTTAGCGGGTCTGCGCCGGGCACGCAAAGATGCCGCGTTGCCGCAAGCAGAGATCCAGGTGGGGCACAACCCCCGTGTCGGGCGGCTTGCAAACGCCACGATCTTGTCCCACCTGACATCGGCAAACGCCAACCCAGGAGGCAACCTTTGCGAAAACTGATCGGTTTGTTCGCCGCATGTCTTGCTCTCAGCGCCGGCGCTGCCATGGCCGACGAGGTGGGCAAAGTGGGTGTCGACTGGGTCGGCAACGACATCATGATCGACGCCATCAAGGACCCGAAGGTCGACGGCGTCACCTGCCACGTCGCCTATTTCGACCGTAGCATCATCGACCGGCTGCATAAGGGCAACTGGTTCGAGGATCCTTCCGATTCCTCGATCTCCTGCCGCCAGACCGGGCCGATCACCATCGGCGACATCGATATGGGCGAGGGCGGCGAGGAAGTGTTCAAGCAGGGCCTCAGCCTGATCTGGAAGAAGCAGGTGGTGAACCGCATCTACGACAGGAAGAACGAGACGCTGATCTATCTGTCGCATTCGCGCCAGGTGCAGAACGGCTCGGCGAAGATGTCGGTCACCACCGTGCCGCTCTACGGCCAGAACGTGGTGTGGACCAAGGGCAAGCCGCAATAGTCTCCCGAGACAGGCTTGTGGGGGGCAGGTCGCGCTTGCGAGGCCGTCCCCGCCGGCGTAAAGCCGCTTCATGAACCGTCCTGAAAACCTTGTACTGAAAGATCCCGAGCCGCGCATCCATCCGACCGCGGAGCTCAAAGGCTGCAAGCTCGGCCGCTATGCCTCGATCGGCGAGCGGGTGATCCTGCGCGAGGTGAGCGTCGGCGACTTTTCCTATTTCGAGCGCCATTCGGAAGCGATCTACACGACGATCGGCAAGTTCTGCTCGATCGCCGCCAACAGCCGCATCAACGCGCTCGAGCACCCGATCGAGCGGCTGACGCAGCATAAGGTCAGCTACCGGCCGAACGAGTATTTCCGCTGGCTGGGCGTCGACGCTGAATTTCGCGCGCGCCGGCAAGCCAAACCGGTCAGTGTCGGCCACGATGTCTGGATCGGCCATGGCGCGGTCGTCATGCCGGGCGTTGCGATTGGCAACGGCGCCGTCATCGGCGCCAATGCCGTGGTGACGCATGACGTCGCGCCCTACACGATCGTCGCCGGCGTTCCGGCGAAGCCCTTGCGCGAACGCTTCTCAGCGGCAGTCGCGGCGCGTATCGAGGCCCTGGCCTGGTGGGATTGGGCGCCGGAGAAACTGGCGAGCGCAATCCCCGACATGCAAGCCGTGCAGATCGAGGCCTTCCTCGATCGCTGGGAAGGCGGTACTCCCTGACACACAGAATGCCGTTGAAAGCACAACGGCGCTGTCCGCTTCTGTCGGGAGTGGCGCCCCTTCCGCCATGCGGGGGTGGCGCGGCGGAAGGGGCTGGAGGCAAACCGCGTGAAGCGGAAGGAACAGGCTTTCTGGCCTGCACCGGCATTATCGCAAGCAAACCGATAAGGTGTTTCTTCACGCGCCTGCGCTTCTGGCGTGTGGCTGATTGCAGCCCCGTCCCGTCACGAAAATTCGACCCTTTGGAACCCGATGCGGTGGCTGCTTGTTTCTTCGCAAATGCCCGCGCGTCCACGGTTTTTGAGGAATTTGCATGATCGAGAAGGCTTTTACCTGGATGGCCAACCGGGTGGCGCATCTGGCCGGCCTGCCGCCGACCTTCGCCATCTGCGTGCTGATCGTGGTTGTCTGGGCGGCAAGTGGCCCGATCTTCGGGTTTTCAGACACTTGGCAACTCGTCATCAACACCGGCACCACCATCGTCACCTTCCTGATGGTGTTCCTGATCCAGAACACGCAGAACCGCGACGGCGCGGCGATCCAGGCCAAGCTCGACGAGCTGATCAGGGTCAGCCGCGCCCACAATCATTTCATCGGCATCGAGCACCTGACGGAATCCGAGGTCGAGGAGATCCGCGCCAAATGCGAGGCGGCGGCGAAGCGGCACGACCGCAAGATCGCCGAAACGGCGGCCAACAAGGTCGTGGCCGGAAAGAACGGCACGAGGCATGCGGCCAAGACCACCGGCGCGGCCGCAAAGAAGCCTGTGGCCGGGAAGAACAGCTCAAAGAAGAAAGCGGCTGCTTGAAAGGGCCGTCAGCGGTTCATGAAGGCCGCGAAGGCGTCCTTGTGATCGGGATGCCAGCGCGAGAGGGCAGGGCGGTTCTCGATGATGTCGCCGACCGCCCAGGCCATGCGCTTTTCATCCGTCGGCCGCGCCACCTCGTTGTCGGGGCACAGGATGTAGAAATCGCCGTCGACGAGCGATGCCAGCATGAAGTCTATCACCTGCTCGCCGGTCCAGGCGCCGGCGGGCTTTTCCGTCGCGCCTTCGGTCAGGCCGGTGTAGGTGAAACCGGGGATCAGCAGATGCGCCGACACTTTCGCGCCAGGCTCGTTGCGAAGCGCATGCGCCAGCCCTTCGGTAAACGTCTTCACGCCAGCCTTGGAGACGTTGTAGGCGAGATTGCCGGGCGGCGTGGTGATGCCCTGCTTGGAGCCGGTGTTGATGACGAGCCCCGGTTTTCCAGCTGCGAGCATGCGCGGCGCGAAGGCCTCGGTGCCGTGCACGACACCCCAGAAATTGATGTCCAGAAGCCGCTTCCAGGCGTCGCGGTTCTCCCAGGGCTTGCCTGGATTGTTGCCGACGCCGGCATTGTTCATCAGCACCGACACCGCACCGAAGGCACCGTAAGCGAGGTCCGCCAGCCGGTCGACCTCTTCGGCCTTGGAGACGTCGGTGGGGATCGGGAGGACGGCATCCTTGCCGGCGATCGCGGCGACAGCCTCCGTCGCCTGGTCGAGGCGCACGCCACCGATATCGGCGAGCACCGTCTTCATGCC
>NZ_RZSA01001050.1:0-2161 GCF_003998075.1 Mesorhizobium sp. M2A.F.Ca.ET.037.01.1.1
CACCGGTGATCATGTATCGAAGCGACGAGGACAGATCGAGCAGCGTCAGCCCGGTGGCGATCGACTGGATGACGATGATGCCGAGCAGCGCGGAATAGGCGCTGCTCGGCATCATCGTCATCCAGTCGATCGCCAGCGGGCTGACGCTGCTCGATCTGTCCTCGTCGCTTCGATACATGATCACCGGTGCCGTTCTGGCCATCGCCGTGATCGTCGACTCCCTCGCGCGCCGTTCCCGTGCCTCGCACGGCCGCGCCTGATCCGTTCAAACGAGAAGGGTACACATGGCTCAAGATCTTTCGGGAAAAGTCGCCGCGGTCACCGGCGCGGCATCGGGCATCGGCCTCGAATGCGCCAGGGCGATGCTTGCCGCCGGCGCCCGCGTCGTGCTGGTCGACCGCGCCGAGGACCGGCTGAAGGAGGTCGTCGCCGAGTTCGGCGACGGCGCGATCCCACTGGTGATCGACCTCACCACCCCCGCCAGCGTGGCGACCATGCTGCCCGGCATCCTCGACAAGGCCGGCCAGCTAGACATTTTCCACGCAAATGCCGGCTCCTATGTCGGCGGCGAGATCCTCAACGGTGATCCGGATGCCTGGGACCGCATGCTGAATCTCAACATCAACTCGGTGTTCCGTTCGGTGCATGCGGTGCTGCCACACATGGTCGGACGCAAGACTGGCGACATCATCGTCACCAGCTCGATCGCCGGGCTGGTGCCCGTCGTCTGGGAGCCGGTCTACACGGCCTCCAAGCACGCCATCCAGGCCTTCGTCCACACGCTGCGCCGTCAGGTCGCCAAGCACGGCCTGCGCGTCGGCGCCGTGGCGCCCGGCCCGGTGGTGACGGCGCTGATCAGCGATTGGCCGAAGCAGAAGCTTGAGGACGAGCTGGCGGCCGGCGGGCTGATGCAGCCTGTCGAGGTCGCGGAAGCCGTCCTGTTCATGCTGACGCGGCCGAGAAACATCACCATCCGGGATCTGGTGATCCTGCCGCAGAGCAATGATTTGTAGTGAGTAGGAGTAGGGGAGTAGGGGAGTAGGGGAGCAGGTAAAAAGACCTCTGCCCTTGCGATCGACTGCTCACGACTGACAATCTTCCTACTCCCCTACTCCCCTACTCCCCTACTCCCCTACTGCCTTACTCCCCTACTCCCTTCGGGCGCAGGTTGAACAGCGTGTAGGCCAGCGTGAAACCGGCGATCGGCAGGATGTCGGCCCAGATCGTGCTTTTGCTGGCGAGGAACAGGGTCGAGCCGATGCCGATCACGACCATCCACCAGGCCAGCACCTCGGCGAAGGTGCCGGTCTTGTATCGCCGCACTTGCCGGGCGCCCCACAGTTCCGCGGCAATGAAAGCAAGGTTGGTCAAAGCATTAGCCGACTCGGCCCAAAGTCCTGATCCCGTCCGTTCGCAATAAAGATCGACAGGGGTCAGGAGAGTTTGCCACATGGCGGGGATGCTGCTCCCGAATCGAACCGCGCCTTGAAATGCAAACGCTCTCCTATTGCGCCCTTACCTGCGGCTGCAACAGCAAAAATTTCACCGCAACGTGACTTCCCGTTGACCGCCGCTTCTGCCACATATTTTAGCAATCAGAACAAAGCCGGCGTCACCGGCGGGAATTGGAAAAGTCATGGCATTTCGAGGACGATTGCGGCTTGCGGCAGTAGCGCTGGCCCTGACGGCGTTGGGCGGCGTGGCCCTTGCAGCCGAGCCTGAGAAGCCCGCGACCGACAAGCCCCAGACCGACAAGCCCCAAATCGACAGGCCCTTGGGCGTGGTCGAATTGTTCACCAGCCAGGGCTGCAGCTCCTGTCCGCCGGCGGACGAGTTCTTCGCCGAGCTCGCCGGCAAGGACGATATCATCGCGCTCGCCTACCACGTCAATTACTGGGACTATCTCGGCTGGCAGGACACGCTGAGCACCAAGGAGAACACCGAGCGGCAATATGACTATATGCGCGCCTTCGGCAGCCGCTCAGTCTATACGCCGCAAGCCGTCATCAACGGCCGCAGTCACGTCAACGGCGCCAGCCGCAAGGATGTCGACGGCGCCCTGGCCCGCATGGACAGGACCGGCGAGGGCATGCGGGTCGCGATCAAGGTAAGCCGCACCAGCGACCGCGTCATGATCGACGCGGGCGATGCCGGCAACGGC
>NZ_RZSA01001051.1:0-2158 GCF_003998075.1 Mesorhizobium sp. M2A.F.Ca.ET.037.01.1.1
CCTGATGTTCATCCATGAACGCCTGAAGGAGAGCGGGATCCCTCCATCCTTCGACGAGATGAAGGAAGCGCTCGACCTCGCCTCAAAGTCCGGCATCCATCGGCTGATCACGGCGCTGGAAGAACGCGGCTTCATTCGCCGGCTACCGAACCGGGCGCGCGCGCTGGAGGTCTTGCGCCTGCCCGACTCGATCGCTCCCGGCCTGAATGCCGCGAAGAAATTTTCGCCAAGCGTCATCCAGGGCGGCCAGGGCAATCTAAGCCGACAGGTCAAGCCGGCAGCGCCCTCGCGTACGCCGACACCCAGCAATGATGACGACGCCGCTTCGGCCGTGTCCATTCCGGTGATGGGCCGCATCGCCGCCGGTGTGCCAATCGACGCCATCCAGCACCAGACGCATTCGATCTCGGTCCCGCCGGACATGATCATGGGCGGCGAGCACTATGCGCTGGAGGTCAAGGGCGACTCGATGATCGAGGCCGGCATCTTCGACGGCGACACCGTCATCATCCGTAACGCCAGCACGGCGAGCCCGGGCGAGATCGTGGTGGCGCTCGTCGACGATGAGGAAGCGACACTCAAGCGCTTCCGCCGCAAGGGCGCCTCGATCGCGTTGGAGGCCGCCAACCCGGCCTACGAAACCCGCATCTTCGGGCCGGATCGGGTCAAGGTGCAGGGCAAGCTCGTCGGGCTGATCAGGCGCTACTGATCCGGCTGCGAGGACTTGGCCCTCTCTGGCTTTTCGTAAGGCGCCAGTCCCCTCGCCTCGCGAGTGTACTTCCGCTGCTCGTGCCAGGGCCGGTAAGGCTGCTCGACGGCATATTGGATGGCTGCTCGCGCGGTTGCCGATTGCGGATCGAAGAAGACGGCGGCACTGCCGTCACGCGCCAGTTGGCGCTTGGTGACGACAAGCACGCGCTCATCCCAGCAGGGATTGTAGGCCGTCGCATCGTTGATGACGATGAGATCGGCAAAGCCGCAGGCGGGCCGTGCGCTGTCGCGGTTTTCGGCGAGCGCGACGATCGCGCCGGACGGATGCCGGCCAATGCAGAGGTCGCCGGTGCAATAGAAGGGCGAGCCGGGCGGCAGGTCGACCGGGTCGGCGATATCGAGCGCATCCTTGGCAAATGTCTCGGGCGGCACGATGGCCTCGGCCTTCAGCGCCCGCTTCCAGTTGTCGGTGGTGAACTCGTTGGAGCGTTCGCGGTTGACGGCAAGCTCGCCGCCACCGATCGGCATCGCCACGAGATGCGCGTCCTCCGAGATCAGCACATCCGGCGTGCGCACATGCGGGATCGCCAACAGCGCGGCGAGCGCGAAGGGCACAGCGGCGAGCCTCAGCCAGGTGGTGGCCATGGTCGCGATGACGAGCGCGATTGTCGCCAGCAGCACCGACTGGATCGAGATCAATCCCACTGCATCGACTGGCGAGCGGTCGGAAATCCATGCCGAAATGGCGATCATCGCTGTCAGGCCCTTGCCCATCACATAGAGGAAGGGACCGTCGAAGCCGAACGGCATGGCGAGCGCGCTCAACACGGCGAACGGCATGACAATCAGCGAGACGATCGGCATGACCGCCAGATTGGCGAGCAGGCTGAGCGGCGACACGCGCTGAAAATGCCAGATCGCAAACAGCAATGTCGCGCTGCCGGCGATGAGCGAGGTCACAGCGGCGCCGCCCACGCCAACCGCTAGTTTTCGCGACAGGAACTTCAGGAACGAACGCTTCACCGGCGGCGCGGTCGTTTTGCCGGCGCGATAATCGGCAAAGCCGGCATAGGCGCCGACCAGGGCCGCGGTGGCGGCGAAGGACATCTGGAAGCTCGGGCCGACCACTTCATGTGGCGAGACAAGGATGACGGCAATCGCCGAGATTGCCAGGTTGCGCATCGTCAAAGCCGCGCGGTCGAAGAGCACCGCTACAAGCATAACCGCAAGCATGATGAAGCTTCGCTCGGCCGCCACCACGATGCCGGAGATGACGAGGTAAGCGGCGATCGAGGCCAGCGCGATCGCCGCGGCGTATTTCTTCACCGGGCGGCGGGACGAGAAATCCGGAAACAACGCGAAGGCGCCGCGCAGCAGGAACATGATCGTGCCGGCCACCAGCGCCATGTGCAGGCCGGAGATCGATATGATGTGATAGATGCCGGTC
>NZ_RZSA01001052.1:0-2157 GCF_003998075.1 Mesorhizobium sp. M2A.F.Ca.ET.037.01.1.1
GCGCCAAGCCGACCGCTTGGCGCTGCGGCGACCGCATCATAGGGAGAGAAAACTGTTACCTATGTATCCGGTTCAAAGTGTTACCCATCTATCCGCTGGACACCGGCAGGGCAATGAGGGGCAACGCTGCCGGCCCGAGATTGGCGATAGCCTATCCATGATCTTCAAGCCTACGCTGCGAATTGAAGCTCAATCACCCACGCCGGCGCTGCCCCTCATCCGCCCTTCGGGCACCTTCTCCCCGTGGAACGGGGAGAAGGAAAAAGGGGCGCCTCAATACTTCTCCGGCACGTAAAGCTCGCGCGGCAGCACCTGGCGCTCGTAGGAGGGGTTGAAGACGCGCTCCGGCAGCGTGATCTCATCGTGCGGAACCTCCTCATACGGCATCTGCTGCAGCAGATGGTCGATGCAGTTCAGCCGCGCGCGCTTCTTGTCGTTGCCCTCGACGATGAACCAGGGGGCCTCCTTGATGTTGGTGCGGGCGAAGGTCTCTTCCTTGGCCTTGGTGTACTGCTCCCAGCGCACCCGCGACTGCAGGTCCATCGGCGACAGCTTCCACTGCTTCATCGGGTCGTGGATGCGCATCAGGAAGCGCATCTGCTGTTCCTCGTCGGTGATCGAGAACCAGTATTTCACCAGCGTGATGCCGGAGCGGACCAGCATACGTTCGAATTCCGGCACGTCGCGGAAAAACTCCTCGACCTGATCCGCATTGGCAAACCCCATCACCCGCTCGACGCCGGAGCGGTTGTACCAGGAGCGGTCGAACAGCACGATCTCGCCGCCCGCGGGGAGATGCGGCACGTAGCGCTGGAAATACCATTGCGACTTTTCGCGTTCGGTCGGCGCCGGCAATGCCACCACGCGGGCGATGCGGGGATTGAGCCGCTGCGTGATGCGCTTGATGACACCCCCCTTGCCGGCGGAGTCGCGGCCCTCGAAGACCACCACCAGCTTCTTCTTGTGGTAGGCGACCCAGGACTGCAGCTTGATCAGCTCGGACTGGAGCCTCAGCAGCTCGCGAAAGTAGGTCATCCGCTCGATGGAAGGCGGATGCGACTTCTTGTAGATCTTGGCGATCTCGAGCGAGAGCGCCGGTTCGGAAAGCTCCAGCTCGTAGTCCTCGTCGAGCGTGTCCTCGAGCTCGGCTTCCAGCCAGTCCTTCGCCCCAGAATTCGGGTTCACTTCATTCATCGCGCAGCTCCGTCGCCTGTCAGCCATCATCGCCCGGAATGCGCCGCGGCTCCGCCCCGGACACGCCACTCCGTAAGCCGACTGAGATACAGAGGCGCAATGACGGTTTTATTGCAAGGCGACCACAGCCGGGCATGATAGACGATATGTGATCGGCCCGTATCGATAGCGGGGCGACAAGCGGCTGGAATTGTCCTACAAATCCCCTCGCCTCTTTCCCGCGCCCGCCACGGCGCCTCTCCAAAACAAAATCGCGAGGACCCGACATGGAATACCGCACCCTTGGCCGTTCCGGCCTGAAGGTTTCGACATTGACCCTCGGCACCATGACCTTCGGCGGCACGGGCCCGTTCGCCGCCGTGGGCAACTCCGATCTTTCGGAAGCCAAGCGCATCATCGACACCTGCATCGATGCCGGCATCAACCTCATCGACACGGCAAACGTCTATTCGAACGGGCTGTCGGAGGAGATCATCGGCGAGGCGCTTGGCGGCAAGCGCAAGAACGACGTGCTGATCGCGTCCAAGGCGCGCATGCGCATCGGCACCGGTCCCAATGACGAGGGCCTATCGCGCCACCATCTGATCCGCGAATGCGAAAAGAGCCTGAAGCGGCTCAGGACCGATGTCATCGACGTCTATTTCGTTCACCAGTGGGACGGCCTCACCCCGGTCGAGGAGACGATCGCGGCGCTCGACACTTTGGTCAACCAGGGCAAGATCCGTTACATCGGCTGCTCCAACTGGTCGGGCTGGCAGGTGATGAAGGCTCTTGCCGTCAGCGACAGCCGACATCAGGCCCGTTTCGTCACCCAGCAGATCCATTACACGCTGGAAGCACGCGAGGCCGAGTATGAATTGCTGCCGATCTCGGTCGACCAGGGCCTCGGCGTGCTGGTCTGGAGTCCACTGGCGGGCGGCCTGCTCTCCGGCAAATATCATCGCGACAGCCCGACCGCGCGCC
>NZ_RZSA01001053.1:0-2153 GCF_003998075.1 Mesorhizobium sp. M2A.F.Ca.ET.037.01.1.1
ACCTCGAACAGCAAAGGATCATAGGCGGCGTTGAAGACGCCGCGGGCGCCGACGCTCATCGCCCCGATCGTGTCGCCATGATAGCTGTGCTCCATGACGGCGATGCGCGAACGCGGCGCGCCGATGTTGCGGAAATAGCCGAGCGCCATCTTCAGCGCGACTTCGACTGAGGTGGAGCCACTGTCGGAATAGAACACCCGGTCGAGGCCGGCGGGTGCGATGCCGATAAGCGCCTCGGCCAGCCGTTCGGCCGGCTCGTGGGTGAAGCCCGCGAAGATGATCTGGTCGAGGCTCGACGCGGTCGTCTCGATGGCCTTCATGATGCGGGGGTGGCGATGGCCATGGGTGACGACCCACCAGGAAGAAATCGCATCGAGGATGCGGAAGCCGTCGGCCTTGTGGAGATAGGCGCCTTCAGTCAGCACGATTTCAGGGACCGAGGGCTCTAGCGCGTGCTGCGTGAACGGATGCCAGACTCGAGACTCCGCCATCAGTCGCCTCCGGCAATCATGGCCAGGTCGAAGCCGGAAATCATTGCATCTCTCAACGTTTCACCCGTCAGCGGACCGAGGTGCGGCAGCCTGCCCAGCTGCGGCACGCCGCCGAATTCCACGATTGTCCTTTGTGTATCGGCCACCTCTTCGCCAATGAAGGCAATGCCGATGAGCGGGATGGAGCGGGCTCTCAGGGCCTCGATCGACAACAGCGTATGATTGATGGTGCCAAGCGCGGTGCGGGCGCACAGTATGACCGGCAGCCGCCATTGTTCGAATATGTCAATGAACCTTGTCTGTCGATTGAGCGGCACCATCAGCCCGCCGGCGCCTTCGATGACGAGCGGTGTCGGCAGGACCGGAAATGAAAGATCGTCGGCCTCGATCGCGACGCCGTCGATTTCGGCTGATCGATGCGGCGACAGCGGCATCGTCAGTCGATAGACTTCGGGCAGCACGCGTCCGTCGGGCAAGCCGGAAAGCCGGGCGACGACCTCGCTGTCGGTCTCCTCGTTGAGGCCCGATTGCACCGGCTTCCAGTAGAAGCCGTCGAGCAGCCCGGCAAGTCCGGCCGAAAACACTGTCTTGCCAATTCCAGTGTCTGTTCCGGTGACGACGATGCGTTTGGTCATGCTGTGGCCAACACTCCGACGAGAGCCTCGACCATGGCGGAAATGTCGGCTTCGTCGACGTTGAGAGTCAGCGAAATGCGCAGGCGCGACGTACCCTCAGGCACTGTCGGCGGGCGAATGCCGCGTATGTCGAAGCCGCGTGCCTGCAGTCCTGCCGCCACCGCCATGGTGCGGCTGTTATCGCCGATCACAAGCGGCTGGATCTGCGAACCGCTGGGCATCACGCCGCAGCGTTCGGCCAATTGCCGGCTCGCGAAAGCGACACGCTCGTGCAACTGAGCACGACGCATAGGCTCGTCAGACAGAATAGTCAGCGCCTCACGTGCCGCGACTGCCATCAGCGGCGATGGTGCGGTCGCATAGATGAATGGCCGGCACCGGTTGATAAGATAGTCGCACAGTGTTCGCGGTCCGGTAACGAGCGCGCCGGATGCGCCAAGCGCCTTGCCGCATGTGTGGAGCGTGACGATGTTGTCGCGGCCTTCATACGCGGCGGCCAGTCCCCGGCCGTCCGGTCCCCAGACGCCGGTGGCATGCGCTTCATCGACGACGATGAATGCCTGGTACCGATCAGCCAGCGCGACCAGGCTCTCCATCGGCGCACGGTCGCCATCCATGCTGTAAAGGCTTTCGAAGGCGATCCACACCCGCCCCATGCCGCCTTCGGCGCGCCAGCGGGTGATTGCGTCCTCGACAGCGTCGACGTCGTTGTGCGCGGCCAGCTTGAACTCAGCGCGCCCGGCCTGGGCACCCTCATGCATGCTGGCATGAGCGAGCTCGTCGAGGACCAGCAGGTCGCCTTTCTGCGGCAGGGCCGTCAGCAGAGCGAAGTTGGCGATATAGCCGCTGCCGAAGAACAGTGCACGCTCGGCTCCGAAAAATGCCGCTGCGTCCGCCTCCAGTTGCTCATGTTCCGGTGCATTGCCGCGCAACAGCCGCGATCCGGTGGCGCCCACTGGCGTGCCCCGCGCAATCGCCGTCGAAACCGCATCGCCCAGTCTTTTGGAGGCGGCAAGTCCGATATAGT
>NZ_RZSA01001054.1:0-2152 GCF_003998075.1 Mesorhizobium sp. M2A.F.Ca.ET.037.01.1.1
GGTGCAGGCTGCTCCATAATAATCAAGCCGGCAGAGGAAACGCCCGGCACGGCCGTTGCCATGGCCCGCTGTTTCCAGGAAGCAGGCGTGCCGGCCGGCGTGCTCAACGTCCTCTTCGGCGTGCCGGACGACGTTTCTGCCCAGTTGCTAGCATCGCCAATTCCAAAGATGCTGACGCTGACGGGCTCAACCGCCGTTGGTAAGCTCCTGCAGAAGCGCGCGGCTGATACTTTGAAACGTTCCACTATGGAGCTGGGCGGACATGCGCCTGTGATCGTGCATGCCGACGCCAATCTCGAGCATACGCTGAATACGCTCGTCGCCGCCAAATTCCGCAACGCCGGACAGGTTTGCACGTCGCCGACGCGCTTCTTCGTACACGAGAGCCTATATGGCGAGTTCGTTGAGGGCTTCGCCGCCCGCGCCGGCGCTCTGGTTTTGGGCGACGGCCTGAAACCGACCACCCAGATGGGACCGATGATAGCCGAGCGTCGGTTGGGAGTGATGGAAGGTTTTGTAGAGGATGCTGTCGCGGCCGGCGCCCGGCTGGTGATCGGCGGCAAGCGCAGCAGAAATCGCGGCTACTTCTTCGAACCAACGGTCCTCGCAGATGTGCCCGAAAATGCTCGCCTCCTCAAGGAGGAGCCGTTCGGTCCGCTTGCGCCAGTAATGCCATTCTCGTCGTTCGATTCAGTCATCGATCGGGCGAACAGCCTTCCTTACGGCTTGGCCTCGTTCTGCTTCACCCAGAGCAACGCATTGGCCGCGAAAACCGAAGAAGCGCTGGACGCCGGCTTGGTAGGCGTTAACCACATGATGGTGTCCACCCCGGAAACCCCGTTCGGAGGCGTGAACGAAAGCGGCTTTAATTCGGAGAGCGGTGTGGAAGGCCTCGAGGCGTTTCAACGAACCAAATTCGTAACCGAACTTTCCCTCACATGAATCCGGGAGCTGGTCGCAAACTCCTCGTCAGTTAACCGGCCAAGAAAATTGTGGCCCGGTTCGTGGCGGTCGCGATTTCGGCCGTAACACCCGGTGATCTTGCGAGAGAGATATACTTGCCGGACGACTTACCGGAACAGGTGCGCAGGATACCTCTATTGCCACTTTGGAATTTAGACGCGCGGGAGACTGTAATGCCGGCACCATGTTTAAGCGTTGATTCAGCGAGCATCCGCAGATCGGCAATCGCTGCTTGAGGGGAAGAAGTTATGACCATCAACATCAGTGAAATCAGCGACAAGGACAGAAACTCTGTTCTGCATCCTTTCACGCAGCTCAAGGACTTTGCCACCGGCACGCTCGGCGATCCGACCATCATAGAGACAGGCAAAGGCATCCGCGTCCAGGATGCGCATGGCAACGAGCTCATCGACGGCTTCGCAGGGCTCTATTGCGTGAACGTCGGCTATGGCCGAACCGAAGTCGCCGAGGCGATCTCGCGTCAGGCCTTCCGATTGGCCTACTATCACTCCTACGCGGCGCACACGACGGATGAGCTCGCGATCCTCTCTGATCGCCTCGTGAAAATGGCGCCGGGCAAGATGAGCAAGGTGTTCTACGGCATGTCCGGCTCGGATGCCAACGAGACCCAGGCCAAGCTCGTCTGGTACTACAACAACCTGCGCGGCAAGCCGACGAAGAAGAAGATCATCTCGCGCGAGCGCGGCTACCATGGCTGCAGCGTCGTGTCCGGCTCGATGACCGGCATGAGCTTCTATCACGACCACATGGACCTACCGCTGTCACGGATCGTCCATACCGGCGTCCCGCATCACTATTGGGGCGCCAACCCGGGTGAGACCGAGCCGGAATTCTCAGCGCGGCGTGCCGAGGAGCTTGATCAGCTGATCGAACGCCTGGGCCCGGACAATGTCGGCGCCTTCATTGGCGAGCCGGTACTTGGCACCGGTGGCATCACGCCTCCGCCAGAAGGTTACTGGCAAGCGATCCAGGCGGTGCTGAACAAGCACGACGTGCTGCTCATTGCCGATGAAGTCATCACCGGCTTCGGCCGGACTGGCTCCATGTTCGGCTCGCAGCATTATGGCATCGAGCCAGACCTCATCACGATCGCAAAGGGTCTGACCTCCGCCTACTTCCCGCTCTCCGCGGCAATCGTCGGTGAGAAGGTCTACAGGGTCTTGGAGGA
>NZ_RZSA01001055.1:0-2141 GCF_003998075.1 Mesorhizobium sp. M2A.F.Ca.ET.037.01.1.1
CCCAGGGTGGTTCCGGCGCATCGGCCGGGTTCAGCGAGGCGCTGGGCGGTGTGGTCGCCGGCGCTGAAAGGCGCTCGGGCGACGGCTTCCTCGGCGGCTTGTTCCTCGGCGGCGCCGCCGGGTCTACCGAGGTCGACGACGACGCGCAGGAGATCGTCCATCGCGGCGCGTTTGCGGGCGGCTATCTCGGCTATGACGCAGGTGCGCATTTCGCCGAGGCGGCGTTCGTCGCCGGCGTGCTACAGGAGCGCAGCCGCCGCCATGTCGCGAACAATCTGGTGCTCGGCGGCATCGAAACGGCGCGGGCCGATTTCAACGGCGTTTTCCTGAGCCCCTCGGTCACGCTCGGCATGCGGCTGCCGGTGACGGCCGGAACGCTGATACCCAGCGTGCGGCTGCGCTACGCTGGGCTCTTCTTCGACGACTACACGGAGACCGGCTCGGACGGCGATCTTGCGGTCTCGCGGCGTGACGTCAACGTCTTCGAGGCCCGCGGCCAGCTCGGGCTGGCGCTCGCTCCCGTCAGCACGCCAAGCCAGGCCTGGCAAACCACGCTTCGCGCGGGGGTCGACGCGATCGCGCAAAACAGCGACGACGTTTCGGCAACGCTGCTCGGCCAGGACATCTCTTTTCCCGCGGGCGGCAGAAAATTCGTGTTGCGCGGCTTTGCCGGCGCGGACGTCGCGGCGGAGGTGAGCGCCGGCATGACGCTCAATGCCGGCTTAGAGGTGGGTTACGGCAGCGACAATGCCTTCACTGTCTGGGGGGTAGCTCGTCTCAGCAAGGCTTTTTGAGACAGCTGACCGCCGGCCGGCGCAGCGTTTGAAGGTGGCATTCCATCGCCATGGGAAGGCCGTCTACCGAATTATATATTTTTCGAAATCCATTCTGATTTCAGAAGCCTATGCAGTAGAATATTGCTACGGCCGCGAGGGCGATGCCCGGCGGTGAAAATGCAGCGGGGTACGCGACGATGATTTTCCGCCAGCTCTTTGATTCCGTCTCGGGCACATATTCCTATCTGCTCGCCAGTCGCAAGGGCGGCGAGGCGCTGATCATCGATCCGGTGCTGGAGAAGGTCGAGCGTTACCTGCAATTGGTCAACGAACTGGATTTGAGGCTGGTAAAGGCGGTGGATACCCATCTTCACGCCGACCATATCACCGGCCTCGGCGCGTTGCGCGACAGGACGCATTGCGTGACCGTCATGGGCGAGCAGACCAAGGCCGACGTGGTGTCGATGCGGCTTGCCGACGGCGATAAGCTCGGCATTGAGGGGCTGGCGCTCGACGTCATCTACACACCCGGCCACACCGACGATTCCTACAGCTTCGTCCTGCCCGACCGGGTCTTCACCGGCGACACGCTGCTCATCCGCGGCACCGGCCGCACCGACTTCCAGAACGGCGATCCGCGCCAGCAGTATGAATCGATCTTCGGTCGCCTACTCAAGCTGCCCGACGAAACGCTGATCTTCCCGGCGCATGACTATAAGGGCGAGACCGTGTCGACGATCGGCGAGGAGAAGGCCTTCAACCCGCGCCTGCAGGTGAAGTCGGTCGACGAATATGTGAACATCATGAACAATCTGAACCTGGCCAACCCGAAGATGATGGATGTGGCCGTGCCCGCCAACATGCGGGTCGGGCTGCATCAGGACGACATCGCCGCCCGCGGCTGGGCGGTGAGCGCCGAGCAGGCGTTGGCGCTTGTCGGGCGGCCCGACGTGGCGCTGATCGACCTGCGCGAGCAGTCCGAACGCGAGCGCCACGGCGTCATCCCTGGCGCGATCCATCTGCCCTATGCGCGGCTCCAGGAGAACATCATGGCCGGCGGCATGCTGCATGAGCTGGCCAAATCAACAGCCAAGCAGCTGCTGTTCTACTGCGCCTTCGGCGAGCGTTCTGCGATGGCGGTGCAAGCGGCGCAGGATGTCGGGATTTCCAACGCTCGCCACATCCAAGGCGGCATCGACGCCTGGCGGAAGGCAAGCGGGCCGCTATCCCACTAGAGCGTTTCACCGTTTCACGGAAACGGCGATCCGCTCTATCCCTTTGTTTTTACGCAATTCCGGACGGAAAACCGCTCACACTTTTCCTGGAATTGCTCTAGCAACCGACTGGATTCAATTCAGTCCGATC
>NZ_RZSA01001056.1:0-2135 GCF_003998075.1 Mesorhizobium sp. M2A.F.Ca.ET.037.01.1.1
GTCGAGCACCGCCGAAAAGACATCCAGCCCGCCGAGCTTGCCGGATTTCAGCATCAGCGCGACGGGAAACGGCATTTCGGCGACCATGCGTCCAGTGCCCAGGCCCTGATATGGCCCGACGATGAAGCGGGTGATGGGCAGTTTGGGGACGATCGCGCCGGCGGTTTCGCCACCGGCGATTACAAGCCGCCGGACGCCACGCTCAAAGATCATTCGTTGCGCGAGGCACGTGAGGAAATCCTCCGCCGTGCGCGCCACCACATCGCGTCCATACTTGCCCTGCAGCCGTTCGACCTCGTCCTGTGGCGCCATGGTGGCGATGGCAATCGCCTGCCCCGCGCTAATCGCTCGATCGGCCGGCTCCACAGCCGAGGCAAGCAGATCTTCGCCTTCCATGACGCGGGCGAGATCGATCGTGATGACTTCATTCTGCCTGCCGAAATGCGCAAGCTGCTCGGCGGTGCGCGGCGCGACGCTGCCGGCAAGCACGACGGCCGGCCCTTCGACGCCCGGCAACGTTGCAGCCTCTTGGCTGGCAAGCTTGCCGCCGCGCCGCCACGACGTCGGGAGATGCGCCGCCACCGATGCGTTGCCGGTCAACAAAGGCATGGGCGCCGCGGCTTCCGCGATCGAAGCCAGATCGCGTTCATAGATTGTGTCGGTGACAGCGAAACGGACGCCCTCCCCGGCCAAATCGTCGCAACGCTTGACGATGGCGTCCGGGCCGCAATCGACGACCGGATGCGCTACGAGTCCGACGCGGCTTCGGCTTTGCGCCGCAAGGACGCGAACGATGTTCGAATCCGTCATCGGCGTCAGCGGATCGAACCGCTTGGGTGACTCCGCCAGGATCTGCGAACCCCCGAACATATAGCCCTGAAACACCGTTCGCTGGGTTTCGCAGAGCGCCGGACAAAACAGCACCAGCTTCGCCTCGAGCAGATCCGCCAGCGCCTCCGCGCACGGACCGATATTTCCGGCCGGCGTGGAATCGAAGGTAGCGCAATATTTGAAAAATATCTGATCGCAGCCTGCCGACAGCAATCGTTGCGCCGACTTCAGGACAAGATCGACAGCATCCTGCGCTGGTATCACGCGCGTCTTCAGCGCGATCACATGCGCCAGCGAACCGGAAGGGATGTCGGCCTCGATGCTGGTGGCGAAACTCGTCGGGACGCCCCGCGCCACCAGCATGGCGGCCAACTCGGACCCGCCGGTCAAGTCGTCGGCGATCGCGCCGAACAGCAGCGGACGCTTTCGTTCTGCCATCGATTAATTCCCTTGAAATTCCGTCCAGTGTTGAAGCCGTGGGCGGTCGCCTACATCATATTCAAAGACCCAGAAATGTCCGAGCCAGGCCAGTTGACCGTCCATCATCTGGCGACCGAACAGCAAGCGGCAACCCCTGGCTTCGGCCGCCTGCAGAAGCCGGGTTTTTTCGGGCTTCATGACGATGTCGGCAACGACCATATCGGCAGATAGCGTCGCGAAATCCAGGGGGTCGCCATCCTCCTTGCCGATCATCCCTAGCGAAGTCGCATTAACAACCATGTCGAAGCCGGTGGCATCGGCCTCGCCACACCGAACCGCTGCCCCCGGATAGGCGACGGAAACCGCATCGGCGAGGTCCGAAGCTTTGGCACGGTTCCGGTTTGAAATGACCAGTTCCGCGACCCCCGCCTCTGCCAAAGCGAAACCCAGGCTCCGCCCGGCGCCTCCGGCGCCAAGCAGAAGCACGCGAAGGCCCGCGGGCGGAATGCCGGCCTCCGTTGCGCCGCGTACGAAACCGCTGCCATCGACATTATCTCCGGTCAGCTTTCCATCTACATCACGCCGGATGTAGTTGACACTGCCGATCCTGCGGGCGCGTGGCGTGAGTTCGTCGAGCAGCGACAGAACGGGGATCTTGTGGGGGATCGTGACGCCCGAGCCGAGGCAGTTTTGAAATCGGGACAGAGCCTGGAGCGCGGTGGCCAGATCCCGGGCGCCGACATGAACCGGCACGCAAACGAAGTCGTGGCCGGCGGCGCGCATGTGAGCCGTGATGGCTTCCGTGCCGACGACATGGGAGACCGGATCCGCCATCAGCAGCATGATTTTGGTCTGCCCGGTTATGCGGCGCGCGTCCATAAGTC
>NZ_RZSA01001057.1:0-2133 GCF_003998075.1 Mesorhizobium sp. M2A.F.Ca.ET.037.01.1.1
CCGGATGGACGACCGGCTCCTTGGCCTTGAAAGCGTGGGCCTTGAGCATCGCGAAATAGTTCGGATAGGCATAACCGTTGTTCATCCGCAGCCACTCTTCGCGGCGCTCGCGAAACAGCTTTGGCAACCTATACCAGGCAATGGTCGGGCTCTTGTGATGAATGAAATGCAGATTGTTGTTCAGGAACAGGAAGGAGAGCGGCGAACGCTCGACGATCACCGTGCGCCCCTCCGGATGCTCCGACCACTGGTGCTCCGCATAGGTGCGGATCGAGATCAGCGACTGGCCGAACCACACCGGCACCAGGATATAGAGCCAGAGAGGAATGCCGAAGCCAAACGTGACGATCGGCACCGCAACCGCGAGACCGATGGCATGCAGCAGCCAAGCCTTGCGGATCACCTTGTCGCCGGCAAGGATCTGCTTGGCGTCGTCGATGAAGAAGCCGACCGAGGACAGCAACGGTCCGAGAATGAAGCGGCCGACCATCGTGTTGTTGATCTTGAGCAGAAGCTTCATTGTCGGCGGCAGTTCCTCGTGCATCCAGAGCGCCTGGTAATAGCTCTCCGGATCGTCGAGCGGATCGGTCAGCCGCTCGTCCGCGTGATGACGAAGGTGGATGGTCTTGAAGCGGCGGAACGGCCAGACCGTGCCGATCGGCAAAAAGACGAAGGCTTCATTGATCCTGGCGTTGCGGGTCGGATGGCCGTGCGACACCTCATGCATCAGCGAGGATTGCAGAGCCAGGATAAAGGGCAGGATGGCAAGCGCCAAAAGCGGATAAGATGGCCACAGCAGGAAGCCTATTGCGAACCACGCACCGTAGCAGAAGAGAATGAGGCAGACTGTCGGCCATTCGATTGCCGGTGCGTTTTTGCGTCTCTTGTTCATGCCGGTATTCGTGCTTGCCATGCTATCGACCACTGCCTTCCAGTCGCCGGAACCAACCCGATTCCTGACAGCATTGTGTCAGGAGCCTATCGTTGCCGCAACGCGACAAAGCGAACAAACTGTTGCGAGTGCGCATTTTCAGCCGCATATGTTATACATTGTAAACAAATACGAGGATTCATTTCCGCCTGAGCCATGTTCAAGACGCTCCCGGCGCAAATTTTTCCTCTCCGAAGCAGGAGCAGCGTGATGGACAAGCGCGATCTGTCGACTCTCTTCCGGGAGCGGTTGAAAATGCTCTTGACACGATCCGACCTCAACCAATCGGCCTTCGCGGCAGCGGTCGGCATCGACCGCTCGGCATTGTCGCAGCTCCTGTCAGGCGCCTCGACCCGCCTGCCCCGTGCCGAGACGCTTCTCAACATCGCGGCCGAGTTCAAAGTGTCGCTCGACTGGCTGCTGGGCCTCTCCCACGACGAGGGCGTCACCGGCGAGATTAGAGAGAGCCTGGAGATCGAGGAGGCGCCGGACGGTTTTGACCGCACGCTGCTCGCCAAGTGGCACGCCGAGGCGGCAGGCACGAAAATCCGCTACGTGCCGGCAGGCATCCCTGACCTTCTGCGCACCGAGGCGCTGATCGAATATGAGGCCGGGATCACCAACAAGAGCCGCGAGGCGCAGGCCGGCGAAACGCAATACCGCATCGACTATACAAGGCGGCCGGAGACCGACATGGAGGTCTGCATGCCGCGCCACACGCTGGAGATCTTCGCGCGCGGCCTCGGCGTCTGGGATCGTTTTCCCGAAGCCGAAAGGCGCAAGCAATTGCTGCACATGGCAGCCCTCCTCGACGACCTTTACCCGACCTTCCGCCTGTTCCTCTATGACGGACGCATGCGCTATTCGATCCCCTACACGATCTTCGGCCCCTACCGCGCCGCTATCTATGTCGGCGACATGTATCTGGTGTTGAACGCGACCCAGCCGATCCGCACCCTCACCAGCCATTTCGACAATCTGATCCGCGCCGCCGACATCAATGCGCATGAGGCGGCGAGCTTCGCGCAGAGGCTGGCCGCGACGTCCTTCCCGTCGGGCTCCTTCTGAGCGCTTGCCCTGCCCGGTCGACCACCATCCAACCAATGGTGAGGCCTGCATCGAAATCGATGCCGAGATCAATCCGGCCTATAAGGTCTTCTCAGCCGCAAACGCGTTGACTGGACATAAAGACTTCTTTATAT
>NZ_RZSA01001058.1:0-2132 GCF_003998075.1 Mesorhizobium sp. M2A.F.Ca.ET.037.01.1.1
ATGCCGTGTTTGCCCTTGCCGACACGGACGGCATCGGCAAGCGGCTCGCCTCGGCTCAGCCGCCTGCGCAGACGGGCCGCGTCGCGATTTCCGTCCGCCACTGGAACTACGTCAATGACGGCCAAGACGGGATGCGCCGCTATATCGATTCGGTACGCGAGATCGCGACCATCCTTGTCCGGGACCATGGCAAGCAGGTGACCTTTGTCTCCACCTGCCAGGGCGTTCCGGAATATGCCCATGACGATTCCAAGACAGCACGCAAGATCGTCGCCGAGCTCGATCCAGAAATTGCGAGGAATGTCAGCGTGGACGCTTCATTCCACACCCCCGAGCAACTGATGGCTCTGGTCAAGGGTTTCGACTTCGTCGTCGCGACCCGCATGCACATGATGATCATGTCGCTCTGCGTGGGAACGCCTGTGCTTCCGATCGCCTATGAGTTCAAGACCAAGGAAGTCGCCAAGAGGATCGGTGTTGCCGATCTGCTGCTCGATATCGACACTGTCACCCCGCCGGAGGCGGCCGAAAAGCTCGGCCGGTTCGTCGGCAAGCTTGAAGACTACCGCCGCACCATCCTCCAAGCCGTGCTCGAGGAACATGCTTCGGCGATGTCTGCCGCGGAGTTGCTGAAGCCTCTCATGGCCAAGGCATCAGCGCAGATTGCGCGCGATGTTGGCAAGCGTGGTGAGCAGTATCCTGCGCGGCTGGGGGAAGATCGCCATAAGGACGAAGGCAAGCCCGTAGTCGAGGCATAAAGCCAGGACGACGGCGAGAAGGTCCGACTGGCCGGTAAGGGACGCTGGCAGGCCGAGATAGGCAAGCCAGGCAAGCAGGGACGATGCAATGAAAAGGCCCTGCATGATCAGGAAGTCCCCTGCCGTCACCGGCCCGACGCGGTGGATCATGACCGCGAGCACCGGCACGCGCAGAACGTAGCCGCTGATCGCGTAGGCGGCCGCGACGCCGACGGCGCCCCAATGCAGGCCGACGACAAAAGAAGCCACGGTGGTGAGCGACGAGTAGGCGCCCCACTGGAACATGGCCTTTGTCTTGCCCTGGCAGATGAATATCCAGCCGGTGGTGCTCGATACGGATTGCATCAGGCTGGCGATGCCCAGCCACGCGAAGATTGGCGCCACGGCGGTCCAGCGCGGCCCGAAGAGAAGCGCGACCACCTGTTCGGAAGTCAATGTCAGCGCGGCGATGCCGGGCATGGTCACGGCCGCCAGCATCCAGTTGGTGCGCACGTACAGATCGCGGAACCGCACCTTGTCCTCGTGGATGCGGCTGAGCAACGGCACCATCACGCGCGTCAGCGGCTGGGTGATGTTTTGCAGCGGAAACAGGAGAAGTTTGTAGGCCCGGTCATAGTAGCCAAGCTCGATCGCTCCGGAATATTTTCCGATCAGGATGTTGTCGAGATTGCGTGAAAAGAAATTGACGAGATTGAAGCCGGTCAGATTGGCGCCGAACGACAGGATCTCGCTCTCGACCCTGAAGTCCGGACGCGACGGCGTCCAGCGCACCACCAGCCATGCGGCGCCGAGCGCAACGACCGCCGCCACGGCCGGCCCCAGCACCAACGACCAGTATCCCATTCCCGCCCAGGCCGCGATGGCGGCAGCAACAAGACCGGCGGCCGCCGTTATGACATCGTTGAAGGCCAGCTGGCCGAACTGCAGGTGACGGTTCATCAAGGCGAGCGGGACGGCTGCGATGCTGCCGAGAAGCAACGGCAGCGCGGAGGCGACCGTGATGCCTAACATGCGCTGATCGCCGTAGAAGCCGGCAATGGCCGGGGCCAATGCCGCCACTACCACCGCGCTGCCCAATCCGACCAGCGCGCTTATCCAGAACACCTGATTGAGCTGCCTGTCGCTGATGTCCTTGCGCTGGACAAGAGCCTGCTGCAGCCCGAGATTTTGCAGAAGCCCGACAAAGGCGACGATCGGCCCGACCGACGCCACAAGGCCGAAATCTTCCGGCAGCAGCAGCCGGGCAAGGATGATGACCGAGAGGAACTGGATCACCATCTTGAAACCCTGGGCACCGGCAGTGACCAGCCCGCCGCGCAGGGCGACGCGTCCGAACTGCGGCAGGGGCGGGTTAGCGTTCATCAGTGTGCTCTC
>NZ_RZSA01001059.1:0-2130 GCF_003998075.1 Mesorhizobium sp. M2A.F.Ca.ET.037.01.1.1
AGGCGTTCGCGAGCCGGCTGGATGATGGCCTGACAATGCTTCGCAGCGCCTGCGAGGACCTCTCCATTCCCGATCCGCTGGGGCCTCTTCACGATCTGGCCCGCGACGCGCATTGGGAACTGCCGCGGGTGCTCGACGACCGCCAGGTGCAGCGGCTGCCCTTGTTTTCCGAGGCGCTCGACGTCTTCGAGGCGAAAGGCCCGTGCCTGCTCGTCATCGAAGACCTGCACTGGGCGGACGACGCGACGCTCGATTTCGTGCGCTTCCTCGGCCGGCGCATCGCCAACACCCACATCCTGCTTCTGATCACGGCGCGGACCGACCGCAGCGAAGGACAGATGCGCGTGCGCCGGGCGCTCGGCGAGATCCCGGCCGGCAATGTCGTGCGTATCGACGTGCCGCTGCTCAGCGAAAGCGCCGTGCTGTCGCTGGCCGCAACCGCCGAGCGCGACGGCGAGGCGATCTACCGGGCAAGCGCCGGTAACGCCTTCTTCGTCACCGAGCTGCTCGCCGCCGAAGGCGATGGCGCCTTGCCGGCAAGCGTGCGCGACGCCGTGCTGGCGCGCGCCGAAAAACTGTCGCCGGGCGCGCGCTCGATGCTCGACGCCGTCTCGGTGTTTCCGCGCCGCGCCGACGCCTGGGCGCTGAGCGGCCTTTGCGGGATTGCCGCCGCCGGCCAGCTCGCCGAATGCGTCGCCAACGGCCTGCTCGAGGATTTCGGCGACGGCTATGCCTTCCGGCACGAGATCGCCCGCACGGCCATCGAGATGGCGCTGACGCCAAGCAAACGGCGCGAATACAATGAACGCGCCCTGGCAGCCTTGCGCGAAAACCCGCAAGTGGCCACTGCCAGGTTGGTGCATCATGCCGTGGAAGCGCAGAACCTGGAGGTGGTGCGCGAGCTCGCGCCGGCGGCGGCGCGCGAGGCTTCGCGGGTCGGCGCGCATCGCGACGCGGTGGGCTATTACGAGGTTGCCCTGCGCTATGCGGATATGCTGCCGGTCGACAAGCGAGCCGAGCTCTATGAGGGCCATGCTTTCGAGTGCCACCTGATCGGCCGCGTCGAGGCGGCGATGGAAGCGCAGGGCCAGGCGCGCCAGTTGCGCCAGGCGCAGGGCGATCGGGTCAAGGAGGGCGACGGTCTACGCTGCCTGTCGCGCTTTGCCTACCTGCTCGGCGATCGCGAGGCCGCGGACCGGTTCGGAGCGCAGGCCGTGGAGCTTCTGGAGACAGCGCCTGACGGCCCTGAACTCGCCATGGCTTATTCCAACCTCTCGCAGCTGGCGATGCTCGCCGAACGGCTCGAGGACACGCTCATGCTCGGCGGCAAGGCCGTGGAGCTGGCGGAGCGGCTCAACCGGCCGGATATTCTGTGTCATGCGCTGAACAATGTCGGCGCCGCCGGGCAATGGCTGGACTTCGCCAAGGGGCGGCGCGATCTCGCCCGCAGCCTGGGAATCGCATTGTCGGGAAACTTCCAGGAACATGCGGCGCGCGCCTTCACCAACTGCGCCTGCGTCGAGATGAACAGGCTCAACTTCAAGGAGGCGTCCTCGTTGCTGGAGCGCGGCATCGGCTACTGCGTCGAGAACGATCTCGCGACATGGCGCGACTACATGCGCGGCGTGCAGGCGCAGCTGCTGCTGAGGCTCGGCCTCTGGGACGACGCCGCGGCGGTGGCGCATGAGGTTGTCGATGATGAAGCAACGACGCCGTTGGTACGCTATCCATCGCTCGTCGCGCTGGCACGCTTGCGCATCCGCCGCGGCGACCCGTCGGCTGAGCCGATCGTGGAAGAGATGAGGCAGTTCCTGGACAAGGGCATGGAACTGCAACGGCTTGTGCCTTTTGCCGAGGTGATGGCCGAGCTGGCGTGGCTGGGCGAGGGCGACAGGGATGAAGCGCTGCATCTGATCGCCCTTGCCGAAGGCCTCGCGCCGACGCGGGCGGTGTTCGGCGGGCTGGCGGCCTGGCGGCGGCTTTTGTTGCCGGAATGCGATCCCGGCGAGACCGACAGCATGGCCGAGCCGCATCGCCTGCAATTGATCGGCGACTGGCGCGCCGCCGCTGCGCTTTGGGCGAGGATGGGCGCCCCTTTCGAACGGGCGCTCGCCTTGCTGCAGGGCGACG
>NZ_RZSA01000105.1:0-10773 GCF_003998075.1 Mesorhizobium sp. M2A.F.Ca.ET.037.01.1.1
CTACTGCCCTACTGCCCTACTGCCCTACTGCCCTTCATTTTCGGGGTTACATCCCGCAAAACTCTTCCCTATAAGGCCCTCCTAGCCTGATACCAGAATCGCAAGCACAACCGGCCGGGTCCTCCCCCGCCCGGTTTTTCGTGCAAGCCGCTCGCCGAACGGATTTTTCGACTATGCCAAGACGCACCGACATCAAGTCGATCCTGATCATCGGGGCCGGCCCCATCGTCATCGGCCAGGCCTGCGAGTTCGACTATTCCGGCACCCAGGCCTGCAAGGCGCTGAAGGAAGAGGGCTTCCGCGTCATCCTAGTCAACTCCAATCCGGCCACCATCATGACCGATCCGGAGCTGGCCGACGCCACCTATATCGAGCCGATCACGCCCGAGGTGGTGGCCAAGATCATCGCCAAGGAGCGCCCGGACGCGCTGCTGCCGACCATGGGCGGCCAGACGGCGCTCAACACGGCGCTCTCGCTACGCCGCATGGGCGTGCTGGAGCGCTATCAAGTAGAGATGATCGGCGCCGACGCCCATGCCATCGACAAGGCCGAGGACCGCGCGCTGTTCCGCCAGGCAATGAGCAAGATCGGGCTGGAGACGCCGCGCTCGATGCTGGCCAACGCCACCGACGTCAAGAACGCCGACCGCAAGACCCATGAGGCCGAGCGCGCGGCGCTCAAGGCAGAGAACCCGGAAAATCTCGACGCCGCGCTCGACGCGCTGGAAACCCGCTGGAACCTCGGCGAAGGCGACCGCAAGCAGCGCTATATCAGCCATGCCATGGCGATCGCCGCCCAGGCGCTCGACCATGTCGGCCTGCCGGCGATCATCCGGCCCTCCTTCACCATGGGCGGCACCGGCGGCGGCATCGCCTACAACCGCGCCGAATTCTACGACATCGTCCAGTCCGGCCTCGACGCCTCGCCCACCACCGAGGTGCTGATCGAGGAAAGCGTGCTCGGCTGGAAGGAGTATGAGATGGAGGTCGTCCGCGACAAGGCGGACAATTGCATCATTGTCTGCTCGATCGAGAACCTCGATCCGATGGGCGTGCACACCGGCGACTCGATCACCGTCGCCCCTGCCCTGACGCTCACGGACAAAGAATATCAGATGATGCGCAACGCCTCGATCGCGGTGCTGCGCGAGATCGGCGTCGAGACCGGCGGCTCGAACGTACAGTTCGCCGTCAACCCGGCCGACGGCCGCCTTGTCGTCATCGAGATGAACCCGCGCGTCTCGCGCTCCTCGGCCCTGGCCTCGAAGGCCACGGGCTTCCCGATCGCCAAGGTCGCCGCGAAACTCGCCGTCGGCTACACGCTGGACGAGTTGGAGAACGACATCACCGGCGGCGCGACGCCGGCCTCCTTCGAGCCGACCATCGACTACGTGGTCACCAAGATCCCGCGCTTTGCCTTCGAGAAATTCCCTGGCGCCGAGCCCGTGCTGACCACCGCCATGAAGTCGGTGGGCGAAGTGATGGCCATCGGCCGCACCTTCCAGGAATCGCTGCATAAGGCCTTGCGTGGATTGGAAACCGGCCTGACCGGATTGGACGAGATCGAGATTCCCGGCCTCGGCCATGGCAGCGCGCCCGCCAGCCACACCGACGACCGCAACGCGATCCGCGCCGCGCTCGGCACGCCGACGCCGGACCGGCTGCGCATGGTGGCGCAGGCGATCCGCATGGGCACCTCGCTTGAAGACGTGCACGCCATGTGCAAGATCGACCCGTGGTTCCTCGAGCAGATCGCCGGCATCATCGCCATGGAGGAACGCATCCGCGAACATGGCCTGCCGCAGGACGCCGTCAACCTGCGCATGCTGAAGGCGATGGGCTTTTCCGACGCCCGCCTCGCCTCGCTGACCAGGACCGATGCTGAAGTCGTCCAGAAGAACCGCGAAAAGCTCGACGTTCATCCGGTCTACAAGCGCATCGACACCTGCGCCGCCGAGTTCGCTTCGCCGACCGCCTACATGTATTCGACCTATGAAGTGCCTTTCGTCGGCGAACCCGCCAACGAGGCGCGCGTGTCAGCGCGGAAAAAAGTCGTCATCCTCGGCGGCGGCCCGAACCGCATCGGCCAGGGCATCGAGTTCGACTATTGCTGCTGCCATGCCGCCTTCGCGCTGCGCGACGCCGGCTATGAAGCGATCATGGTCAACTGCAACCCGGAGACGGTCTCGACCGACTACGACACCTCCGACCGCCTCTATTTCGATCCGCTGACGGCGGAGGACGTGCTGGAGATCCTGCGCGCCGAGCAGGCCTCGGGCGAGCTGGTCGGCGTCATCGTCCAGTTCGGCGGCCAGACGCCGTTGAAGCTGGCTGACGCGCTGGAGAAGGCCGGCATCCCGATCCTCGGCACCTCGCCCGACATGATCGACCTGGCGGAAGACCGCGACCGCTTCCAGAAGCTCTTGCACAAGCTCAACCTCACCCAGCCGAAGAACGGCATCGCCTATTCGGTCGAGCAGGCCCGCCTCGTCGCCGGCGAGCTAGGCTTCCCGCTGGTGGTGCGCCCGTCCTATGTGCTCGGCGGCCGCGCCATGCAGATCATCCATGACGAAAGCACGCTGCAGACCTACCTGCTCGACACCGTGCCCGGCCTTGTGCCGGAGGACATCAAGCAGAAATATCCCAACGACAAGACCGGCCAGATCAACACGCTGCTGGGCAAGAACCCGCTTCTGTTCGACACCTATCTCTCGGGCGCCATCGAGGTCGATGTCGACTGCCTCTGCGACGGCAAGGAGACCTTCGTCTCGGGCATCCTGGAGCATATCGAGGAGGCCGGCATCCATTCGGGAGATAGCGCCTGCTCGCTGCCGACGCATTCACTGCACCCGGACCTCGTCGACGAGCTGGAGCGCCAGACGGCAGCGCTCGCCCGCGCGCTCAACGTCGGCGGCCTGATGAATGTGCAATACGCCATCCAGGACGGCACGGTCTATGTGCTGGAGGTCAACCCGCGCGCCTCGCGCACCGTGCCCTTCGTCGCCAAGACCATCGGAAGACCTATCGCGAAAATTGCTGCCCGCATCATGGCCGGCGAGACGCTGGAAAACGCCTTCGCCCATTACGGCGCCATGCCCGACCCACGCAATCCCGGCCACATCGCGGTCAAGGAAGCCGTCTTCCCCTTCGCCCGCTTCCCCGGTGTCGACATCCTGCTCGGACCCGAAATGCGCTCGACCGGCGAGGTCATGGGCCTCGACCGCGACTTTGCGCTGGCCTTCGCCAAGAGCCAGCTCGGCGCCAATGTCGACCTGCCCCGCTCCGGCACGCTGTTCGTCTCGGTCCGCGACGAGGACAAGAAAGGCATCCTGCCGGCGGTCAAGCGTTTGGCGGAACAGGGCTTCAAGGTGCTCGCCACCTCCGGCACCGCACGCTTCCTCGCCGAGAACGGCGTGGTTGCCGAAAAGATCAACAAGGTGCTCGAAGGCCGTCCCCACATCGAGGACGCCATCCGCAACCGCCAGGTCCAGATCGTCTTCAACACCACGGACGGCCAGAAGGCGGTGTCGGACTCGAAGTCGCTGCGTCGCGCGACGCTGATGCAGAAGGTGCCCTATTACACGACGCTGTCGGGCGCCGCGGCGGTGGCGGAGGCGATCGCGGCGCTAAGGGCCGGGAACTTGGAGGTGCGGCCGTTGCAGGAGTATTTTGGCTAGGCCCAAGGCTTCTCCACACTGCGAACCAACCTACCATCGGAACGAACCGCGCTGGACTCACCTTAACGGTGACTGCCATCGTCTACATTGTTTCCGGCTGCTACAAAGCTCTTAGCTGCCTATTGAACGAGGCGCTCCCACCTTGCCTTCCGTCGGCGTTGTGACAGGATGCGAGGGCGTACGGCTAATAGATTCCCGTTGCCCAAGGTGGATAATTTCTCGGTTTTTGGCTGCATTGCACCTAGGATCAATAAGCATTCAAAATGACCCAAACGTCTGTTGTAGCATTCGTTGATTGGACTGCCCAGATTCATATTGCCGGCGGGACCGGTATTCGCAATCCTCGCACACGCGCCACCGTGACTCTCGAGAACGTTTCAAAGATAATATCATCTACTCTGAAAAAATTATCAGCAAACACCAACGTTAGATTTCGGGTAACTCTTCGGTTATATCATGGGTGGCACCGCGGACTAAACCCGACGGAAAATAGAATAGCAGTTATGGATGTAGTTAACGACCCTGATTTTGTCTTTTCGGTAAACTCTAAAGATATTCACATTGAAAACCAAATTGGATACGGGGAAACCCTTCTAAATTCGCTTCCGCATCGATTTGTGCAGCAGTCGGGGAAGTCAATGCCGAAAATAAATCTTCCAGACACGTTCAGAAGACCTCTAAACGATAATATCCCCAGAGAAAAAATGGTGGATACATCACTTGCCTGCGATATACTAACTCACGCTCGATCCGATTCCAGAGATTGGCGTTTAGTGCTGGCGGAAGATGATGATCTCGTCCCGGCACTATTTGTAGCAGAAGCATGGTCAAAAGTCGCGGAGGCAGGACGGTGCTCGTAAGACGTCGAAAGAATAACAATTACCTTTCCTTGGACGGCCTCTTGCAGGAGATCGACTAATGGTAAATAACATAGATATCATAAAGGACGAGCTTGCAGTTTTTGCGGACATTGGCACTGGCACGCCACATCATCAGGAAGAAGAAACAGGAACAATATTTCGTTTCGTTCGACTGGGGCATGAAGTTACAGTCAAATTCCTAAAGAGCGGAAAGATAGAGTACAACAAGGAAGGATTTTCTGCCGAGACATTTATTAACTATAAATCTCTATTATCGTCAACCGACTTTGCAAATTTGAAACTTTGGGCCACGTCCCAGTCAATAGCTCTCCAGGACTTGATCAAGGAGAAGAATATAATTGAAACAGTCGGCAGACTAAGCTCGAAAGCTCGGAATATAGACGCCAAGATTGGGGCAATCGAGAAGTTTCTGGTTGAAGAAAGAGCGCCGGGTCAGTCTGTTCGCGTTTTATTAATTGACGGCCCGGCGGGTATTGGGAAGACTCATTTCGTCGAACAGATAGCATCCCTTCGAGCCAGAGACTTTGTAAAAACGCAACGCCCCTTGATACTGCATGTCAAAAGCAGGGGTAGGATATTGACCTTTATTCAAGATCTGATGGCTTTCAGCCTTCAGTCTTTAAGGCTCCAGGTAACATACGATCAGATTCCGATTCTTGTCAGGCATGGGCTGGTTCAACTTGCTATCGATGGTTTCGACGAACTGGGCGATCCCAATGGTTACGAAACCGCATGGGGACAGGTTCGAGAGCTCGTCGAAGATATCGAGGGCGAGGGAACCATAATTCTAGCGGGCAGAGAAACGTTTATCGGAAGGGAACGACTACTCAAGGCCGTCCCTAGACTTGACGAAGAACACCACGAAGTCGGCGTGTTCAGCATCCTGCCCACCACACCCAATGCAGCGAAAAGCTGGCTAAAGAATAAAGTGCCTGATGCGCGGGTCGATGAAGCCAGTGAGCTAGGCCTCTTTGACGAGGGCTCTTATGCGCTGCGACCGTTCTTCCTCTCCCAAATCGCCGAGTTGTTATCTAAGGACATCGATCTTGAGTCAGCGCCGCCTTTGGTCTCTCTTACCAAGCTTATGATCGAGCGCGAAGCAACTAAATTTCCCAATGCCCTCATTGAGCTCATGGAACTAAGTGGTCTGCGCAGGTTCGTACTCGACGTTTTAACCGAAATTGCACGCGACATGGCGGAAAACCAAGTCGATTCAATTGATGATGATACGCTATTTTGGATCGCCGAAACTGCTGCGGGAGACGACTTCGATGCAGATTCGCTTCGGTTAATAAAAAATAGGATACAAGCCATAGCTTTTCTGGAAAATGACGAACGGCGGGGGCGCCGCAGATTCGCTCATTCCGAATTTTTTAACTACTTCCTAAGCCATTCGGCAATTTCCGCAATATCACAAAATGAGACGCCAAAGTTTATCCGCAGAAACATTTTTGGTCCAGATTTTCTCATAACTTTCGGTTTGTTTTCTCTGTCGGCTGATAACAACGAGCTAAAAAGTTTCGCAAAGATTGCTGCCGCCATGATATCTGTACCGTCAGAATTGGATCGATCTGATCGAAATATCGCCGCGTTGCTACTGACCTGTTTGCCATTTGCAGGCTCTGTCGGCATCACCGATATAGAAAATATACATGTCGATGATAGCGTCATCAGGGGTGTGTCGGATTTTTGTAGAATATCAAATTCCTCCTTTAATCAGATCGACCTACGCGAGTGCGACATTTCAAACGTGACGTTTGAGAATGTGGAAGTAGCTACAGTGATCGCCAATGAAATAACCCGGTTGTCGCCAACTTTTCCTGATCCAGGAATGATACAACTGGAGGTGGAAGGGCGGCAAGAGCTTTTGGCCGGAGCAGAGGCCACTCAGTGGATAAACGCACATGGTCGAGCTAGAGATAATGAGAGTTCGGAAACTCTAGTTTCGGAAGGACTAAGAGAACATGAATTATACCGACTTCTTCAGAAGTCATGCCGAGTTATGCTGAGGCAACATTGGATAAGAAGTGACGGTGGCGACTATCTAATTAAGATAGTAAAAAGTGAATTCTGGCAGACCTTAGTTGATATCCTTAGGAAGAACGATCTACTTGCCGAACGGCACGGAAAACCTGCATCAGGCCCTCCGTCAATTTTCTATCACATTCCGCATGCGCGAGAAATATTACAAGAGGACCGATCGAACGAACTAGTAACGTCCCTCTTTGCTGACCTGGAGGAAAAGGTAGCCGAATTGCGCAATTGATAAACGCGTTTCCGCACGACTCGCTCTAGACCCGACCCGTTTGACATAACGCTGGGTGCCGGTCTCGTTGGCGAAATGCAGCTGCCTGTCTATAAAGCGAAGGCGCCGTGGATCAGCGTCTTTTCGAAGAGAGAGGCCCTCACGCCACCGCCACGCACTCAATCTCGATGTCGAATTCCATCGGCCACGAAGCCACCGGCACGAAACTCCGCGCCGGTGGGTTGGTGGCAAAATACCTCGCGTAGACCCGGTTGATGGCGTTGTAGAAGCCGGAATTGACGGCGTAGATGCGCACCATCACCACCTTGTTCAGCGAGGTGCCGGCCGCTTCCAGGCAGTGTTTGAGCGCCTTCAGCGACGCCTCAGCCTGGGTCTCGATGTCGCCGCGCACCATCTCGCCGGTCACCATGTCGACCGGCGGCGTCGCCGAGATGAACACGAAGCCGTTGGCCCGCACCGCCGTCGAGCACGGCAGGCCGAGCGCGCGCACCTTCGCCGACATCACCGGCACTTCGATGACTTCCTTGTCCATGGTGGTCCTCCCTGATTTGCGAGGGAGCTTATCGCGGCGGCGAGGGAACGCCAGCCTTGCCTTCCCCCCTTGTGGGCGGGCGGTTCGGCATTTGCCGGTGGAAAGTGCGCAGCGTAGCGTTCCTTCGCCCCCCTCTCTGTCCTGCCGGACATCTCCCCCTCAAGGGGGAGATTGGCAGCTTCGGCGCCTCGCCCTTCCTGCAACGTTGGAGATTGGCGAAAGCCGGCGTGACGGCTGATCTCCCCCCTTGAGGGGGTTGAGGAGCGGTCCGCGCAGCGGACGGAAAGCCAATTGCTTGGCTTTCCGAGCGACGAAAGCCCTGAGCGACAGCGAAGGGCCGGACAGTCCGGCAGGACAGAGAGGGGGGCCTCGCACCGGCGCTGGCCGATTGGCTCCACCCAAAGCCCCTCACTGATGTGCGACCGCCAGGTCCTTCACGTGCTTCTCGTGCATCTTCAGCACCGGCAGCGTCTTCTTGGCGAATTCCTTCAGCGCCGGGTCGTCGCCGGAATTGGCGTAGGTGGAAAACAGCGCCACGGGATCCTTATGCGCGTCGGTCTGCATCTTGATGTATTTGGCGTCGAAATCCTTGCCGCTCGCGCCCTTCAACTCGTCGAGCATCTGCTGCTCCTTCGGCTGCAGCGCCGGGCCGGAGGGCTTGATCGACGCGGTGGTCTGGCCCTGGCTGAGCGCGGCCTTGAAGTCCTCGCCGGCCTTGGTGTGGTCCTTGATCATATCGGCGGCGAAAGCCTTGACGTCGGCCGACGCCGACTTCTCCTCAGCCAGCCTGCTCGACTCGATCTCGAATATGTTGGCATTCGGCACGGTCGTGACGAAGGTCTGGGTGTCGACCTTGTTGTCGGTCACCATGGGTCCCACGGCATCCGTATTGGTGTCGTTCGATTGGGCGAACGCGGCGGGCGCGCCGGCAAGAAGCGCGACGGCGACCAGGGGCAGCAGCGTTTTCATCTCAAAACTCCGATCCGAACAGCCCCTCTGCCTTCTCCAACGCGGCATGGGCGCCAGGGTTGCTTGAAAGGCCGCCTCGAAAAGACACGGCGGAACCAGCCCCGCTTTGCCGCATTGCTTCGCGTCAGCTAAAACCACGCGGGAACGGGGAGCAAAAATGACCGACAGCGACGAGATCGACCTGCGCTGCCCGCAGGTCGTTGCCGACAACGCCGCCAAGGGCCTCAGGCTGCGCCAGCAGTTCGGCCGCGGCGGCACCGAGATCGGCGTCGCGCGAGCCACCGAGCTCAAGAGCCGCAGGAACCTGTCGCCCTCGACCATCAGGCGCATGGTCAGCTATTTCGCCCGCCACGAGGTCGACAAGAAGGGCAGGAACTACGGCAATGAGGACAATCCCTCCGCCGGCTATATCGCCTGGCTTCTGTGGGGCGGCGACGAAGGGTGCGCCTGGGCGCTGGAGATGAAGAAGAAGGTCGGTAACGCGCCCGACATCTGAACTAGCCCTTTACCCCGCCGGCGGTGAGCCCGGAGACGATCCTGCGCTGGAAGGTCAGCACCAGCGCCACCAGCGGCACGGTGACGATCACCGAGGCGGCCATGATGTTGCCCCAGGGGATCTCGAACTGCGAGTTGCCCGACAGCAGCGCGATCGCCACCGGCACGGTGCGCTGCGTGTTGGTGGAGGTGAAGGTCAGCGCGAACAGGAACTCGTTCCAGGCGCTGATGAAGGCGAGCAGCCCGGTGGTGGCGAGCGCCGGCCACATCAGCGGCAGGAAGATGCGCGTCAGGATGGTCCACGGTCCGGCGCCGTCGAGGATCGCCGCTTCCTCGATCTCGACCGGCAGGTCGCGCACAAAGGTGGTGAGCACCCAGACGGTGAACGGCAGCGTGAAGATCATGTAGGACAGGATGAGCGCCAGGAGCGAATTGTAGAGATGCAGCGCCCGGATGATCTCGAACAATCCGGCCAATGCCGCGACCTGCGGAAACATCGAGACCGACAAGATGGCGAGCATCAGCGCCGAGCGCCCGCGGAAACGGATGCGCGCCAGCGCATAGGCCGCGGTGACGCCGAGGAGCAGCGAGATCGCGACGACCGCGCCCGAGACGATCAGCGAATTGACGAGATTGCGCAGGAAGGGCCCTTCGGTCAGCACGTTGCGGTAGTTGGCAAGGCTGAACGATTGCGGCCAGAGGCTCGCCTGGAACAGTTCGGTCCCCGATTTCAGGCTGGTGACGATGGCGTAGTAGAACGGAAACACCGCGACGAAGACGATCGCGAGAAGCAGAAGATAGAAGGCGGCGCGCTTCAGCATTTTCACCTCAGCGCCCTCCCTCGAAAGTCAGCCGCCCTATCCGGATATAGGCGATGGTGAGCAGGCCGATGATGAGGAAAAGCAGCGTCGAGGCGGCCGAGCCATAAGCGAACTTGTCGAACTCGAACAGGTTCTCGCGCGCGAAGATCGACATCGACTTGGTCTGCACGTTGTTGGGCGTCAGCACATAGATCAGGTCGAAGATTCGCAGCGCATCGAGGGCGCGAAAAATCACCGCCACCATCACCGCCGGGCGGATCAGCGGCAGCGTCACGCGCCAGAAGATCTGCCATGGGCTGGCGCCGTCGAGCTTCGCCACTTCGAGGATCTCGCGCGGCAGCATCTGCAGCGCCGCCAGGATGAGCAGCGCCATGAACGGCGTCGACTTCCAGATATCGACGATCAGCACCGCGACCATCGCGGTGTCGGCGCTCGCTGTCCAGGCGATCTTGCTATCGATCAGGCCGAGATTGAGCAGAACGACATTGATGATGCCGAACTGGTCGTTGAGCATCCACTGCCACATCTTGGCCGAGACGATGGTCGGGATCGCCCAGGGGACGAGGATCGCCGCCCGCACGATGCCGCGTCCCGGGAAGTCTGCGTTGAGCGCCAGCGCCACGACCATGCCGAGCACCGTCTCGCAGGCCACCGAGATAATTGCAAAGCGCACCGTGTTCCACACCGCCCGCCACCAGACCGGATCGACCAGCAGCCCGTCATAGAGCACCCGGCCGCTCGGCAGGGTGAGCACCGAGAAATAATTGTCGAAGCCCACCCATTGCCGCGCGTCGAGATCGGCGAGCGAAGCATCGGTGAAGCTGTAATAGACCGTGCGCAGGAACGGCCAGCCAGCGACGACGGCGAGCACGAAAAGCATCGGCGCCAGGAAGAGCCAGGCCGTGCGAACGCGCCGGCGCGCCAGCGGCGATGGCCCGGCCGCGCTCACCAGCCCTTGCCCTTCAGCCTGGTCAGCCGCGCTTCGAGATCGGCGAGATTGTCGGCGGCAGTGCCGTTCCCGGAGATCGTGTTGTGCACCGCGGTCCAGAACTGGCTGGACGCCTCGTTGTATTTGATCCTGACGGTTGCCGAGGGCCTGGGCTGCGCGTTGAGGAATATCTCTTTCCAGCGC
>NZ_RZSA01001060.1:0-2128 GCF_003998075.1 Mesorhizobium sp. M2A.F.Ca.ET.037.01.1.1
ACCGATCGGCCCCGTCTATGACGAGGCGACGGCGCGACGGCTCGTGGGCGAGCGCGGTTGGACCGTTGCGCCTGACGGCGACAAATGGCGCCGTGTCGTGCCCTCGCCGCGGCCTCTCGATATCTTGGAAGTGTCGGTGATCTCCTATCTGGTCGAGCAGGGCGTCGTCGTCATCTGCACGGGTGGTGGAGGTGTCCCGGTCATCGCCCGCGACGATGGCAGCATGATTGGCGTCGAAGCCGTCATCGACAAAGACCTGGCAAGCTCGCTTGTGGCGCGTCAATTGAAGGCTGACATGCTGCTGATGCTGACGGATGTCGATGCGGTTTATGCCGGCTTCGGTACGCCGCAGGCCCGCGCGCTCCGGCACGTTGCCACGACAGAGATATCGGGACGGAATTTTCCGGCCGGATCCATGGGGCCGAAGGTCGGTGCCGCGATCGAGTTCGCCGAAGCAACGGGCAAGCCTGCCGCGATCGGCAAGCTCGAAGATGCCCTGGCAATCGTCAGGGGCGAGCGCGGTACCTGGTTGGAAGCCCCGCTCAAGGAACCGCAAAACAGCTGATCGCGGTGTACTTGCGCACCGCGAGTTCGCTATGTTGAACGTGCCCAATGTCGACGTGCCGAAGGGATCAATGAAGCAGCTCGAGACCGCGGAGACCACCCGCACCCGCCTTAGAACCATTCCCATGGGGATTTGGGCGTTGGGCTTCGTGTCTCTGCTGATGGACGTCTCTTCGGAGATGATCCACGCCTTGCTGCCAGTCTACCTCGTCACCATCATGGGAGCGTCGATGGTGACGGTCGGCACCATTGAGGGCATTGCCGAAGCGACGGCCGCCATCACCAAGGTGTTTTCGGGCGCGCTGTCCGATTGGCTGGGAAAACGCAAGCTGCTGGCGGTCATCGGCTACGGCCTCGCCGCTCTCACCAAGCCGGTGTTCCCGCTGGCTTCCTCGATTGGCTGGCTGGTGGCGGCGCGATTTGTCGACCGTGTGGGCAAGGGGATTCGCGGCGCCCCGCGCGATGCCCTGGTTGCGGACATCGCCCCCGCCGACGCGCGCGGCGCGAGTTTCGGGCTTCGCCAGGCACTCGACACGGTTGGCGCGTTTGTCGGGCCGCTGCTGGCGATCGGCCTCATGTGGCTGACCGCCAATCAGTTTCGGACCGTGTTCTGGGTCGCGGTTGTTCCAGGCCTTCTGGCGGTCGTGCTGCTGGTTACCGCCGTCCGCGAGCCGGCCCGGCCCACGGGGCTGCGCGAAGTGCGCGCCCCTTTGAGCCTGCCGGAGCTCAAGCGCCTGGGCTCATCCTTCTGGCTGGTTGTCTGCGTGGCCACCGTGTTCACCCTGGCCAGGTTCAGCGAAGCGTTTCTCATCCTGCGCGCGCAGGGCATGGGCCTGCCGATCGGGCTCGTCCCGCTGGTGCTGGTGGTCATGAACGTTGTCTACTCGCTCTCGGCCTATCCGGCCGGCGCGCTATCGGATCGCGTCAATCGCCTGACGATGCTCATCCTCGGCTTCCTGGTCCTGATTGCCGCGGACATCGTGCTGGCGTTCCCTGGAAATCTTGCGGGCGCAGCGCTCGGCGTGGGCCTGTGGGGCCTGCATCTGGGGCTTACGCAGGGCCTCCTGGCAACGCTCGTCGCCGATACGGCCCCGCCGGAACTGCGAGGCACCGCCTTCGGGATGTTCAACCTGTCGACTGGACTTGCGCTGCTGGCCGCCAGCCTGCTGGCGGGCACGCTCTGGGATTTTTTCGGACCGAGGATGACCTTCCTGGCGGGCGCGGGCTTCACGGCGCTGGCGCTCTTCGGCCTTGGCCTCGTCCGTTGGCTGACGCCGACCCTTGGCCAAGACGCAACGGCCCCCGCGGCGGTCGTCACGCCGACAATCACCGGTTCCGCGGGCTAATGGTTTGACGGGATCAAGCCCTCGCCGGCCAGAAAGGTGCGGATTGCCATGCGAACCTCCTGCGTCCGCCCGACGAGAAGATGTCCGCCGGTATCGTAGACCACCAGCTTGGCGCTGGGAATCCTGGCCGCCGCGAACTCGGCTGCCGGCAGCGTGTTGAACAGGTCGTCGCGCGCCGAGACGATCAATGTCGGTGCAGCGATTTCAGCCAGCGGCTG
>NZ_RZSA01001061.1:0-2125 GCF_003998075.1 Mesorhizobium sp. M2A.F.Ca.ET.037.01.1.1
ACCCCGAAACCGCGACCACCCGCGGCGGCACCAAGATCACCGACTTCCGGCTCGCAACCTCCCGCCCCCGCCGCGTCGACGGCAAGGTCGTCAAGGGCGAGAACGGCTACGCCGAACAGGACACCGAGTGGCACCGCGTCAAGTGCTTCAACGGGCTCGCCGAGACGGTGCAGAAGCACTGCGTGAAGGGCATGAAGGTCGCGGTCCGCGGACGCATCCACTACACGCAGTGGACCGACAGCGAGGGCGTCGAGCGCTACGGCTCGGAGATCATCGCCGACGGCGTCGAATTTCTCGCCTGGCCGAAGCAGCGCGACAGCGCCGGCAACCAGAGCGAGGACACCGACGAGATCCCCTTCTGAGAGGCGGATCGCACGGCCCCGCCGCGAGGCGGGGCCTTCCGCATATTCTGCCCGCAATCGCTTTCAGTTCTGCGCCGCCTTCCTCAACCAGTCGCGCATTTGTCGCGCGGGCCGTGACAGGTGCGCCGTGTCAGGGGTGAGCAGATGATACCGCTCCCGCCCCGGTAGCACCGGACCGGGAAGCTGGACAAGACACCCCGACCGCAGGTGCTCGCCGCAGGAAAGATGGTCGCCGATTACAATGCCAAGTCCGCGTAACGCCGCGTCGATGCACAGATGCATGCGATTGAAGAACAGGTGGTTGTCGAGATCGTCCAGCCTGATGCCTGCCGCTTCGCAATAGTGCCGCCACCAGTAGAGCCCGCGCTCGTGGATCAGCCTGTGCGCCGCGTAGAAACCGGGTGAGGCCGGATCGGGGCCTTTCGCGATCAATGCGGGCGAGGCGACAGGGAAGGCACTGAGGTCAAGGAAGGGTTCGGAGCGGAAGCCGATCAGCGCCGCCGGTCCCCATGTCAAAACCAGGTCGACATCGCCGGGCAGGCTGCGCGGCAGGTCCGGGCGGCAACGCAGATCGACGTTGAGCCGCAGCGCGTCCAGCGCCTGTGCCGTCAGGCGCGGCATGAGCCACAGGACCGCCAGATCCGATTCCACATCCAGAATCACTGTTCCCCTGGCCGTGCCGCGCTTCAGACGCCCGACGCCAAGCGCCAGATCGGCGAAGGACCGGGCGACGGTTCGGGCGAAGAGGCTGCCGTCGCCGGTCAGGACGACGTGGCGGGCGTGGCGTTCGAAGAGTTCCACACCCAATTCCATCTCCAGATTGCGGACATGGCGGCTGACGGCAGCATGGCTGACGCCCAGTTCCTGCGCGGCCGCAGCGAAGCTGCCATGCCGGGCAGCGGCCTCGAAGGCGCGGGCGGCGTTGAGGTTGGGCAGTTTGCGCATGAGACGAGCATAACAAAAGCGTTCGCTTGGGGCAAAACAAGTAGTTTGAGCGAAAACTCATTTTTGGGCATGTCCTCGAACCTCCATCATCGCGAGGATGCCATGACCCGACTGCCGAACTCCGAAGCCCGGATGATCGTCGCGCTGATTCTCGGCGTGACGATCTACGGCTTCGCGATGGGCACCACCTATCCGCTTCTGGGTCTCCTGCTCTCGGATCAGGTGTCAGGCGCGCTCATTGGCATCAACACCGCAGCCACCGGCCTCGGCCTCATGACCGGCGTGGTGCTGCTGCCAGGCCTCGGCCGCCGGTTGGGCGCAGGTCCGACGGCGTTGGCAGGTGTGGGGCTGCTGGCGGCGGCGCTCGTTGCGCTGGCCTTTCTGCGCGACTTCTGGCCCGTCTTCTCAGCGCGCCTGGTTCTGGGCTGCGGTGCGGGTCTCATGTTCATCGTCGCCGAGACGGCGCTGAACGCCGCAGCAGCCCCCGAACGGCGCGGCCGGATCATGGGCGTCTATACCGCTGCCAGCGCCCTTGGTTTCGTGCTCGGTCCGGCGATGATCGCGCTGATGCCCGACCGTCCGGCCGCGCTTCTCCTTGGCTGCGCCGCGATAGCGCTGATGGCGCTGATCCCTTTCGCCGTGGTGGCACGGCCGGTGAGCCGCGCGGTAGCGCCGGGATCGGTGCGCCACATCCTGCCCGCAATCGCAGCCTTCCCCCTGGCCTTCGGCTTTCTCTTCATCGCGTCGATGGTTGATGCTGTCGCCATCAGTCTCATGCCGGTCATCATGCTCGATCGTGATTTCGACGTCTCGCAGGC
>NZ_RZSA01001062.1:0-2120 GCF_003998075.1 Mesorhizobium sp. M2A.F.Ca.ET.037.01.1.1
CGGCATCCAAATGGAGCCGTCACGGGTGGTGAATGTGCGCATCATCCTAAATTCTTCATTGAAGCGAGTTCTCTCTTGGCAACATCCAACTCGGCATAAACGGCTTGGGTTTTCTCGGCGACTTCCTGTATGTCGGCCCACTTGCCCGGCAGACCCTCGACAAGGTCCTGCAATGCCATCTTGGCAATAGCTGCACGCAACTGGAGCTTTCGGACTTTCTTCCTCATCTTATCTAGGTCTGACATAGATCCTTTCTGGAACAATGGTTTCTTGATGCGCTCCATCTCGGGCTAGGCTTCAATGGCTGCAGTCGCATCGTCGACCAGTTTCGTACCGGCCTCAGCAAGTTTGCGGAAAGTCTCGAAGCCGAACCGGTGGACGTCTCGACAGAACGCCCAACCGCTGGAAGCCCGCAGGGGCTTCATTCCAATTATTGGCGACGTCGACACGCCGGAGCGCTCCTCGATCGCAAGCGCTACGGCGGTGTAAAACATGTCGAGCCTCCACAGCGCGTCAGGATCGAGGATCGCCGCCAAAGGGTACCGCACGTTGCTGTTGCTTGGTGATGATGAACTCGGCCAGCAGCTCGGCATCCGAATGGCCTTCCCATAAGCCGAAGGAATCCTGAGTACGAATGAGCCGCAGGAGGCATTTGACGAACGGGGAAGCAAGGGCTTCTTCGTCATTGTTGACAGCAGGGCCAACCGGAGGAATTTCGTTGTTCGTCATTTCAGTCTTCGTCTTCGAGGTACGATTTCCTTTTCCTGCGATGCCCACTCCGGGTCCGCTTGCGTGGCCGACGAATGGCTTGGGCGGGCCAACCCCAAGAGTGCCCCGTGGCCGACCTCGACATGTCCACGAGTGCGAGACCTGCGGCGCGAATTCGCGGCGCACATCGTCTGCGCCGCGATCCGACCGGTGGTCAACGCAATTGAAATCCAACCTGCCGCAAGCCGCCGCCCTGCTGCATCGACATACTTGCTGCGAAGAGAGCTTCGATGGGCGGATTGGCCAGTGTTCAATTCCAATTGTCAGTCCCTTCGCGATTCTTGCTCAGGAAGTGACTGCGTTTTGAGTTTCGGGTGCCTTCTTTTGCGGAGCCACACAAAGATCCGCGTGACAGGCAGGCTCACCCGTGTAGTTGGCCAGTGCTTCGAGCAATGGGGTAAGATAGTACTGTTTGGTGTGGTCCGGAATTGGCCCCAGCCGGTCCACCGATTTCAGTGCCACCTCGATCAACTCGATTGCGCGATCTTTGTTGCCGCTCTCGTAATAATACTGAGCTACCGGGAGGTACCGGCGGTATTTAAACGGGCCATCGCCGTTCGGGGGATTGAGTGCCAGTATCTGTTCCGAGAGCTCGTTGCCCATCGCAAAGCGCTCCGCGCGCGGAAGATGGGAATTGTCCATCGTGGGATCGAAGAGTTGGTTGAGGGCCAAGGCCATCCACGACACCGCGTCGGACGTTTTGTCGATCGCGTCCTCGACCAATTCTCGCATGACCGGCATGCCGGTCTTGATGTCGCGCAGCTTGTGAAGCAGAAGATCCGCATGAATCTGCCGAAAATCAAAAGAGTCTGGCATCAAGGCGAGGCCTTCTTCGATGGCCAAGAGCGCCGCCGTCCAATTCTCGGCCTGCATCGCCGGCTCAAGTTTGGCGTATATCGGCCCGGTAAGCGACATTTCGCGCGCTGCAAGTTGGTTATGCGCGATGCGCTTTGCATCGGCGGCTTTCGCTTCATAGCTGCTGCGCCAGCTGCCGTTAAGGACTTTCGGCAAAACGTCATCGAGTTCCGCCGGGTGGCCGATAAAAGCGATGTGGCCGTCGCGGTCGACCACGAACGAGGTGGGAATCCCAATCGAAGAGCTGGGATCCATCCAGAGCTTGTTCATTTCGCCAATGTAATCGAACCCGATACGATAATTCAGATTCGGGAACTTCTCGGTCAGCCAGGCATCCACGTTGGTCCGCGCCTCGTCTGCGGTAGGACCCTGTTCGCAGGCGGCAACTCCGACCGCCTCAAATCCGCTGCCTTCATATTTCTCCTGCAGTTCGATCAAATGGGGCATGGCGTCGACACATGGTCCGCACCAAGTCGCCCAAAACTCAACGAGGCAGA
>NZ_RZSA01001063.1:0-2117 GCF_003998075.1 Mesorhizobium sp. M2A.F.Ca.ET.037.01.1.1
GGCGGAATGCGCGCATCGGTGTCGGAAGGGGGACGCCGTCCGGAAAAGAAGCCGCGCGTGATCATCAAGACATCCCTCGTGCCGGATTCGATCGACCGTAGGGAGTGTTCTCGAATACGCCTCGGGGGGCAACAGAAATCTTGAGAGTGGAGCCCGCCGGAGATGCCGGCAGGCCCCTGTCGAAGCGCTTCTCAGCCGGCGGCGAAAGGCACGGCGACGAAGATCTGCGCGTCACCGCGATCGATCAGCAGGAGAACAGACTTCCTGCCGGACTTGCCGGCCTCGGCGATCGCCTGGTTGGCCTGCCTGGCCGTCTTCACCGGCGTCTGGTCGACGCCGACGATGACGTCGCCCGGCTGGATGCCGGCGACCGAAGCCGCCTTGTCCGGATTGACCCGCTCGACCACCGCGCCGCGCTGGTTGCCGGCAAGGTTGAGCTGGTCGCGGATATCGGGCGTGAGGTCGGTCAGGCCGAGGCCGAGCGAGGGAACGCGCAAGCCCTGTTCGGCCGACGGGCTGCTGCCTTCATTGCCGCTCGACGCCGTCTTCTGATCCTCGGCGTTGCGGCCGACATCGGCGGAGATCTGCATCGCCTTGCCCTTGCGCCAGACATCGAGCGTTTCCTTGACGCCAGGCGACACATCGGCGACGGCGCGCGACAGGTCCTTGGGATCCTTGATCTCCTGGCCGCCGAAGCCGGTGATGACATCGCCGGTTTTAATGCCGGCCTTGGCCGCCGGCGATCCGTCGGTAACCTGGGAAACCAGCGCGCCGCCCGGATGTTCGAGGCCGATGGCGCTGGCGACATCCGGCGTGACCGGCTGGATCTGCACACCGAGATAGCCATATTCGATGTCGCCGCCCTTCATCAGCTTGGCGACGACCTTCTCAGCCTGATCCGAAGGGATGGCAAAACCGACGCCGACGCTGCCGCCATTGGGCGAATAGATGGCGGTGTTGATGCCGATGACATTGCCGTTGACGTCGACCAGCGGGCCGCCGGAATTGCCGTGGTTGATCGGCGCGTCGATCTGGATGAAATCGTCGAACGGCCCGCTATGCAGGTCGCGGCCACGCGCCGAGACGATGCCGGCGGTGACGGTGGTGCCGATGCCGAACGGATTGCCGATCGCCAGCACCTGGTCGCCGGTCATCAGCTTGCTGGAATCCCCCCATTTGACGGTCGGCAGCGGCTTGTCGGCCTTGATCTTGAGCACCGCCAGATCGTTCTTGGCGTCATGGCCGACGAGCTTGGCGGGAAGCTCGGTGCCGTCGTCGAGCGTCACCTTGATCGAGCTTGCGCCGTCGATGACGTGATTGTTGGTGACGATGGTGCCGTCGGCGCCGACGATGAAGCCCGAGCCGAGCGCCTCGGCGCGCTGCCCCTGCTGCTGCGGCGGCGTGCGCGGCATCGGCATGCCCTGGTCGCCGAAGAACTGCTGGAAGAACTGGTCGAACGGCACATTGCCACCGAGGGGCGAACCGTCATCACCCGCCTGTGGCTGCGCCTTCATGATCGAGGTGATTGTGACAACCGCCGGCTTGGTGACGGCGATGACCGGGGCGAAGGAGCCGTTCGGGGCCGTGATGCCGGCGACCGGGGTCTGGGTCGTCGCGGCCACCGTGCTCAGGCCGGAATTATTCTGGGCAAAGGAGACGACGACGGGCGAAATGATCAGCGCGACGCCCAGCAGGGCGGCGACGCGATGTCTGCGAAGAATGCTTGATGGTGACATGGTCGTTCTGTCCGGGCGAGAGTTGATCCGGCGTCGCGGGCGCTCCCACGGAAGCGTCCGTCAACGTGCCGATGGCCGGATCTGCCTGTCTCGCCGTGCATGGCAGCCGGCCGTCTCGACAGACAAGCATCTAGGTCGCCGAATGGCCTGAATTAGGGTTTTGCGGTGACCTTACAAAGATTTAATTCAGGAAGCGCTCACGAACCGCTGCCGCCGGCGCAGATAAGAGGAGGTAATTTCGTGCATTCTGGCGCGATCGAAACTCGGGCCGTGGCCGCCATGGCCGATGCGGATCGGCAGGTCGAGCAGGCGCTGCATGGTGCGGCAATAGGCCGTGCGGTCGGAATCCGGCAGGTCGTCGATCAGCATGCCGTCATAGAT
>NZ_RZSA01001064.1:0-2112 GCF_003998075.1 Mesorhizobium sp. M2A.F.Ca.ET.037.01.1.1
CTCCTTCGAATTGAAGAAGCGGCCGTCCGTCACGCTTTCAAGCAGCTTATTCCGCCGGCATCGCGACCGGGCGCGCAAAAACACGGCCCGCCAGCACGATACCCAGGCCCACGATCGGAAACACCGCGGCGATCAGGCCGAGATCGGCCGGCGCGCCGAAGCGCAGCACGGCGGCGCCGACCACAGCGCCCAAAGCGACGCCGAAATAGAGCGCCGAGGCATTGAGCGACAAGACAATGGGCGCGGCGTCGGGCGCGATCTTGAGGATGCGGCTCGCCTGCGCCGGCGGGAAGGCCCAGCCGACAATGCCCCAAGGCACCATCATACCCATCAGCGCCGGTCCGGCGATCGAATGCGGCAGGAAGGCCGGGATCAGCGAGAAGGTGGCGAGCGTCGCGGCCGACAGCGTCAGCGACCAGGCGACGGTGCGGGTCGCGCCGAAGCGGTCGGCGGCCTGGCCGCCGGCGATATTGCCGATGACGGCGCCGACGCCGAAGGCGAGCAGCATGCCGGGCAGCGCGATCGGCGAGAGCCCGCCACCCTGAAGGGCCAAGGGCGCGATGAAGGCGAAGACGGTGAAGGCGCCGACCAGCGCAAGCGTCGTCGTCAGCAGGATCGGCATTACGCCGGGGCGAACAGCCGCCGCCAGCCTGCGCTTCAGTGGCAGCCTGGTGCCGATGATGCCGCGCGGCAGCCGCCACCACAGGATCGCGCCGGACAGCGCGCCGAGCGCGGCGATGGCGAAGAACGTGCCGCGCCAGCCGGCGACAGCTGCGACCAGGGCGCCGAGCGGCGCGCCGACGGCGACGGCCACCGTGGTGCCACCGACGACAACGGCAATGGCGCGGGCCCGGTGATGGTCATCGACCAGCGCCACGGCCGTCCCCTGCGCTGTCGCGGCGAACAGGCCGGACGAAAGCGCCATGACGATGCGGGCGATCAAAAGCAGTTCGAAGGACGAGCTCAGCGCGGCGACGATGTTGCCGATGACGAAGAATACCAGCGTCCACAGGATGACGCGCCGCCGGTCCCATTCGCCGGTCAGCGTCGCCAGCACGGGTGCGCCGATGGCGTAGGCGAGCGCGAAGGCGGTGATCAGCGAGCCGGCGAGCGGCACGGATATGCCGGCATCGGATGCAATGTCGGGAAGAAGGCTTGAGATGACGAAGCCTTCGGTCGAGATCGCAAACGATCCGAGCGCCAGCCAGAAGATCCGCTTGTCCATGGGATTTGTCCTTAGTTCAAAAGTTATTGAACAATTGGACATAACAGGGCATAATGTCAACCGAGCCGGGAGAAAATAGCTGAACCCTGCTGACAGCCCTGTGACAGGACGCGGCCGAAAGAAGAGCCTATGTCGGTCGGCAGAAAGAGGAGCCGCGTTGAAGTTCGTGCCGTTTGTGCTTAATTCTGGGTCATGAGCCTGCCCCATCCAACCGCCGACCAGATCAGCCTGCCGATCGTGCTTGCCGTGCTCGGCGACCCGACCCGGCTTTCCATCGTGCGCTATCTGGCTCGCAAGGAAGGCGTGCCGATGAACTGCAGCAAGTTTCTCGACCTCGCCTCCAAGACCAATCTCAGCTACCACCTCGCCAAGCTGCGCGAGGCGGGTGTCACGCGCAGCGAAGCGGTCGGCACCAGCCGGCTGATCACGCTGCGCCGCGACGACCTCGACAAGCGTTTCCCCGGCCTGCTCGACAGCGTGATCGCCGCGGCTGACGGCGACAAGGATCTGCCGGCGGTCGGCACCGCCGAAGTCGAGGGTTCGGCCTGAACCGCATGCGCATCGCTGTTATCGCTGACATCCATGGCAACCTCCTGGCATTGGATGCCGTGCTCGACGATCTGGACCGGCGCGGCGGCGCCGACATCATCGTCGATCTCGGCGACTGCGTCTCCGGCCCGCTCTGGCCGCGCGAGACGATGGAACGGTTGCAGGCGCTGAACCTGCCAACGGTACGCGGCAACCACGACCGCCGCGTCGCGCAGGACACGGCCGACGAAACCATGTGGCCCTCCGATCGCTATGCCCAGGAACGGCTGACTCCGGCGCAGCGCCAGGCGCTACTGGCCTTGCCGCTGACATTGGAGATCGCGCCCGGTGTCACCGCC
>NZ_RZSA01001065.1:0-2111 GCF_003998075.1 Mesorhizobium sp. M2A.F.Ca.ET.037.01.1.1
ATGTCCGGCAGGACAGAGGGGGGCGCCGTAGAGTAAAGACCTTGGCGAAGACCTCAGGTTCAAACGGCTCCAGCGATGACCCATACTCCTCTGCCGCCACGACACCGGGCCAATGCAAAATCGATGCGTCGCGTCATGACCGATGCCGAACCGAAGCTCTGGAACGAGCTTCGCGCACACCGGTTGATGGGACTTGGTTTCCGTAGGCAGTTTCCGATAGCAGGCTATATCGTCGACTTCGCTTGCCCGGAGAAAAGGCTTCTTGTCGAGGTCGACGGCTCGCAGCATGGCGATGGCGGCGTTGCCGAGGCTGATGCGCTGAGAACGAGACGTCTCGAAGAGGATGGCTGGACCGTCTTGCGGTTCTGGAACGACGATGTGATCCGCGACATCGACAATGTCTGCCAGCACATTGTTATCGTCGCGGATTTGGCTGATCCGACCTGAGAGGCTGGCGGGACAGCGCCCCCCTCTGTCCTGCCGGACATCTCCCCCACTAGGGGGGGAGATTAGCAGTTTCGGCGTCGGCTCCCTTCTATCAGAGCGCTAAAACAAAAACGCCGCCGTCGCCGGATCAGGTCCGGTGCGACCGTCGGCGGAATCCAGGCCACGGATGGTCTGCATATCGTCCTCGTCGAGCTCGAAACCGAAGACGTCGAAATTGCCGGCGATGCGCTCCTCATGGATCGACTTCGGGATGACGATCAGCCCTTCCTGCAAATGCCAGCGGATGATCACCTGCGCCACCGACTTGCCGTGCTTCTTCGCCAGGTTCTCCAGTGTCGGGTCGGAAAGCAGCCGGCCGCTACCCAGCGGGCTCCAGCTCTCGATATGGATGTTGTGCTTCTTGTGGAAATCGCGCTTGTCGCGCTGCTGGAAGCGCGGATGCAGCTCGATCTGGTTGACGACGGGCGTCACGCCGGTCTCGCCGATGATGCGCTCCAGATGATCCTGGTTGAAGTTGGAGACGCCGACCGACTTGATGCGACCGGCCTGCTGCAGCTCGACCAGCGTCTTCCAGGCCTCGACATATTTGTTTTGGGTAGGCACCGGCCAATGGATCAGGAAAAGATCGATCCGGTCGATGCCGAGTTTTTGCATCGTGTCGTCGAAGGCGCGCAATGCCGCGTCGCGCTGATGCGCGCCGTTGCGCAGCTTGGAGGTGATGAAGAGCTCGTTCCTCGGCACGCCCGCCGCGCGGATCGCCTCGCCGACGCCTTCCTCGTTGCGGTAGCCCTCGGCGGTGTCGATCAGCCGGTAGCCGGCCTCGATCCCCCAGCGCACGACCTTGGCGGTGATGTCCGGATCGACCTGCCACACGCCGAGCCCGATCTGCGGGATGGTCGAGCCGTCGTTCAATGTCAGCTGTTCGGGCATGGGAGATTCCTTTTGGGAGGGAGCGTGGTGTACGGGACGGGTGGTGCCGACTATTTAGGCCGCGGGTTGAGGAATACCAGTCGCATAGAGAAGATGGCGCGACGCCGAAGCTGCCAATCTCCCCCTCGTGGGGGAGATGTCCGGCAGGACAGAGGGGGCGCCGTAGAGTAGAAACGCAGGTGAACCTGCCTCGGTCTGATGCACCCATGCCCATACACCAGTCCCACCTCGACATCGCGCCAACGCGAAATCGATGCGCAAAGTCATGACCGATGCTGAACTGAAGCTCTGAACGAGCTCCGTGGCCACCGGCTGATGGGCCTCGGCTTTCGCAGGCAGTTTCCGATCGCAGGCTACATCGTCGACTTCGCGTGTCCTCAGAAGAAGCTGATCGTGGAAGTGGATGGATCGCAGCATGCCGACAACGCCATTCCTGACGAGACCAGAACCAGGCGCCTGGAGCAGGATGGCTGGATGGTCCTCCGGTTCTGGAACGACGACGTCATCCGAGACATCGAATGTCTGCCAGCATACTGTTATTGCCGCTGGGTTGGCTTGTCCGACTTGAGATGCTGGCGGGACAGCGCCCCCCTCTGTCCTGCCGGACATCTCCCCCACGAGGGGGGAGATTGGCAGCTTCGCCGCCGGCTTCACCCACAGCCGAGAAGGAGGAGCGCTACCCTCTCGCCCCGAACCGCAGCCCATCCATCAAGAGCTTCACCAGCCGTCCGGAC
>NZ_RZSA01001066.1:0-2107 GCF_003998075.1 Mesorhizobium sp. M2A.F.Ca.ET.037.01.1.1
GGCTGGGAATCAGGCGCGCGCAGGATGTTGATCATCGACTTACGATTATAACCGCGGGAGAGTAAGCGCTAGTAGTGCTGTAAAAGGCGCCTTGCGCGATTCGCATTAGCCGAGGCCCTTCGCGATTTCGTCATCCACGGGCGGAGCGACGCGAAGCGGAGCGCAGACCCGAGGATGACGACGTGATGGGCTTTTGCGCCAATCGCCAATGCATGCGGTCCGTCAACGCAAGCGGCCTGTCAAAGATCGTCCCGCCCACGATCACGTTCCACGCGGCTTGGCGCGGCTGGTGGCGGCGGCCAGCAGCGGGTTTTCCGGCCAGACATGCTTTGGGTAGCGGCCGCGCATGTCGGTGCGCACATCCGCCCAGGAGCCCCGCCAGAAGCCGGGCAAGTCCCGCGTCGTCTGGATCGGGCGATGCGCCGGCGACAGAAGCTCCAGCGTCAGCGGCACGGTGCCGTTGGCGATTGAAGGATGCCGGTCGAGGCCGAAGAGTTCCTGCACGCGGATCGCCAGCACCGGCCATTCGCCGTCATAGCGGATGGGAACATGGCTGCCGGACGGCGCGTCGAAATGGGTCGGCGCCAGCGCGTCGACCTTGCGCTGCAGGTCATGAGGGACAAGCGCCATGAGCGCCGACGACAAAGTCGCCGGCTTGATGGCCGCGAAGGACGCGTCGCCGGAAAGAAACGGCAGGAGCCAGTCGTCGAGGCGCTCGACAAGCGCTTCATCCGAAACGTCTGGCCAGGGCGCGCCGAGGCCGCGATGCAGCCAGCCGAGCCGCCGGCGGAGCGCTTCCGCCTCCTTGCCCCAATCGAGCAGCGACAGGCCGTGCTCTCTCAGCGCGTCGAGGATGGCGCGGTCGGCATCGGCGCCGGACGGCGCCGGCAGCATGCGTTCGGACAACGTGATGGCGCCGAGCCTGGCGGTCTCGCGCATACGCACGGCGAGGCGCTCGCGGTCGAAGCTCGTCTCGCGCTTCGTTACGAAGCGATGGGCAAGAGCGGCGCGGATATCGGCTTCGCCGACCGGCGCGGCCGCGGTGATGCGGGCGTTCTGCGCCTTGCCCTGCAAGTCGGCGACGACGAGCCAGGTTTCGTTGGCGAGCGGATCGGCGGCATCGACCATGGCGCCCGAACCGTTGGCGAGCACGAAGCGGCCGCGCTCGCCGCGCGCCCTCGCGACGCGATCCGGCCAGGCATGGATCAAAAGGGGGCCGGCAGAGGCCGCTTCGCCGCCCTGCCCGCCACCGGCCTGCCTGGCCAGACGCTCGGCAAGCTGCCTGGCGGCGTTGGCGCGCGGCGATTTCTCGCCGCGAAACCGGATCAGACGCCGCTCCAGATCGGCGCTGTCGCCGCCCAGCCCGCGCTCGGTCAAAAGCACGGCAAGCGTCGCCGCTTCGAGCGCATGGCCGGTCTTCGCGGCTTCGGCCACCATATGCGCCAGCCGCACCGGCAGCGCCAGCTTGCGCATGGCGGCGCCTGCTTCCGTCAGCCGCCCTGCCTCATCGCTGGCGTGCAGCGCCTTGAGCAGAACCCTAGCCTCGTTGAGCGCCGGCGCCGGCGGCGGATCGAGGAAGGACAGGCTCGACGGATCGGCGACACCGAAGGCGGCGCAGTCGAGCAGCAGGCCCGACAGATCGGCCTCGAGGATTTCCGGCGGCGTGAAGGCGGGAAGCGACGCGGTCTGCTCGGCCCGCCACAGGCGCACCGCCACGCCGGCATGCGTGCGCCCGGCGCGGCCGGCGCGCTGATCGGCCGAGGCCCTGCTGACACGCACCGTCTCCAGCCTGGTCAGGCCGCTTGCCGGCTCATAGCGCGGCAGGCGCGACAGGCCGGAATCGATGACGACGCGCACGCCATCTATGGTGATGGACGTCTCGGCGATCGAGGTCGCCAGCACCACCTTGCGGCGGCCGGCCGGCGCCGGCCGGATCGCCTGGTCTTGCGCCTTGTTGTCGAGCTGGCCGTAGAGCGGAACGATATCGGTGTCGGCCGCAACGTTGCCCACAAGCCGCTCGGCGGTGCGCTCGATCTCGCGCTGTCCAGGCAGGAAGACCAGCACGCTGCCCTGCTCGGTAGCCAATGCGGAGCGCACGGCCTTGGCC
>NZ_RZSA01001067.1:0-2101 GCF_003998075.1 Mesorhizobium sp. M2A.F.Ca.ET.037.01.1.1
CCCTGGAGTACCCCTCATCCGGCCGCTTCGCGGCCACCTTCTGCCACAAGGGGAGAAGGGGAAGTCGGCGCTACAGCGCCGCCGTCACAATGATCTCGACCAGATATTCCGGAGTAGCCAACTTGGCTTCGCCGGTGGCGCGGGCCGGGGTGTGACCCTGCGGCACCCACTTGTCCCATTCCGAATTCATCTCGGCGAAGGTGCCCATGTCGGCCAGCCAGATGATCGCCTGGACGATCTTGGTCTTGTCGGTGCCGGCCTTGGCCAGCAATTCGTCGATGGTCTTCAGGATATCGCGCGTCTGCGAGGCGACGTTGCCGCCGGGCTGGCCAACCTGACCGGCCAGGTAGACGGTATTGCCGTGAATGACGATCTGGCTCATGCGCGGGCCGACATCGATGCGACGAATGCTCATTGGAGGTTCCTTCGTTCCTTGGAGTCGCGCTTGTTTAGAGTCCGGACCGCCCTGGGGCAAGGCCGGTGCCCGCGAAACCAATTGAGCCAATTGTCCGCTCTCCCCCATCCGCCTACACGGCGAGTTGACCGGCCGTGTCACAATTCCGCCGGACCGCGATGTTGACTAATGTAATAACATCACATATCGACAAACTACCCGATTTTGCGGACCGACACCTGATGACCAACGCCTGCCTGACCTTCCGCGACCTGACGCTCGGCTATGGCAGCCATCCGGCGATCCATCACCTGAACGGCGTCGTCCGCAAAGGCTCGTTGACCGCGGTGGTCGGCGCCAATGGCTCGGGCAAGTCGACGCTGATGAAGGGCATCGTGGGCGTGCTGAAGCCGATGGAAGGCGCCGTGGTCCGCATGCCGGGCGTCCGCACCGCCTACCTGCCGCAGCAGTCGGAGCTCGACCGCTCCTTTCCGGCGCGCGTCGTCGATCTGGTCTCGCTCGGCCTGTGGCCGAAGCGCGGCATGCTCGGCCGCTATACGAAAGAGGATCGCGAGTCGGTCAGCAAGGCGCTGATGGCGGTCGGGCTCGGCGGCTTCGAGAAACGGCCGATCGATACGCTGTCGGGCGGCCAGTTGCAGCGCACGCTGTTTGCCCGTGTGCTTTTGCAGGACGCCGACCTCATCCTGCTCGACGAGCCCTTCAACGCGGTCGACGCCAAGACCGTCGGCGACCTCATCCAATTAATAAAGCGCTGGCATGGCGAGGAGCGGACGATCATGGTCGTGGTGCATGACCTCGATCTGGTGCGGCAGAATTTCCCGGAAACGCTGCTGCTTGCCCGCCAGCCGGTCGCCTGGGGCGACACAAAGGAAACGCTGCGGCCGGAAAACCTGCTCAAGGCACGGCGCTTCCACGAGGCCTGGGAAGAGAATGCGCCCTGGTGCGAGCCAGATGCTCACGACCATGGCGATGATCTCGCACAAGACCGCCACCATCACCACGATCACGCTCATGGACCCGATCACCGCCACGACCACGGCTCCGGACCGAGGGCGGCGTGATGGAATCTTTCTACGGCCTGTTCATCGCGCCCTTCGCCGATTTCGCCTTCATGCAGCGGGCGCTGTTCGGCTCGCTGATCCTGTCGCTCGGCGCCTGCCCGGTCGGCGTCTTCCTGATGCTGCGGCGCATGAGCCTTTCGGGCGACGCCATGGCGCATGCCATCCTGCCGGGTGCCGCCGCCGGCTTCCTGCTCTATGGGCTCGAGATCCTGCCGATGACGGTCGGTGGGCTGATCGCCGGCATCATCGTGGCGCTCGGCGCGGGCGCCGTGTCGCGCTTCACCATCCAGCGCGAGGACGCGTCGATGGCGGCCTTCTATCTGATCTCGCTTGCGGTCGGCGTGCTGATGGTGTCGATCCGCGGCTCCAGCGTCGACCTCATGCATGTGCTGTTCGGCACGGTGCTGGCGCTCAACAATGAGGCGCTGATCCTGATCGGCGCCATCGTGGCGGTGACGCTCGCCTGCCTCGCCATTTTCTGGCGCGCCCTGGTCGCCGAATGCCTCGATCCGCTGTTCCTGCGCTCGGTGAGCCGCATGGGCAGCCCGGTGCATTTCATCTTCCTAGGCCTTGTCGTGCTCAATCTCGTCGGCGGCTTCCAGGCCCTGGGCACGCTGCTCTCGGT
>NZ_RZSA01001068.1:0-2100 GCF_003998075.1 Mesorhizobium sp. M2A.F.Ca.ET.037.01.1.1
GTTCTCGGGCGCGATCGCGATCAGCGCGCCGATGCAGCCGTCGACATGGAACCAGAGGTCTTCTTCGGCCGCCACTTTCGCCAGCACCTGCAGATCGTCGACCGCGCCGGTGTTGACCGTGCCGGCGGTGCCGATCACGCAGGCCGGCTTGAAACCCGCCTCGCGATCCTCCGCGATGGCCGCTTTGAGCGCGCCGATGTCGATGCGCAACCCTGCGTCGGTCGGGATTCGCCGCAGCGCCCGGTTGCCGAGGCCAAGCGCTTCCATGGCCTTGCGGTGGCAGGAATGGACCTGGTCCGAAGCGTAGTAGCGCAACGGCTTCGGCATAGCGGCGACACCCCGCTCGCGCACGTCGACGCCGGCCTTGGCGTTGCGCGCCACGGTCAAGCCGATGATGTTGGCCATCGAACCGCCGCTGACCAGCGTGCCGCTGGACGAGGCCGGGAAGCCCATCATCTCCTTCATCCAGTTGACCACCTGGCTGTCCAGCAAGCCGGCGGCATGGTTGCCGCCGCCGAGATTGGACCCCTGGATCGCGGCCAGGAAATCGCCGATCGCGCCGGTGAAGTTGCTGGCCCCCATATACCAGGACCAGAAACGCGGATGGATGTTGCCCATCGGATAAGGCATGACGTTGCGGGCGACATCGTCATAGACCTCGGCCACCGGCGCCGGCGATCGCGGCAGGGGTGTCTTGAAGAACGATCGCACCTCGGCCGGCATCTCGCGCCACACCGGACGCTCACGCACATCCCTGAGATAGGTGATGGCGTCATCGAGTATCCGGTGCGAGAGCGCTTCCGCATCGGCCCAGTCCGCCGGATCGAGCGTTTCGTCAGCGGCCGTTAATTCCCGCAAGCTATCCATGCGATTTCTCCCGCAGCCCTTTCCAGATCGGCCAATGTGCAGCCAATCACCGCGGCGTCGCCACTCGAAAATGGACGACGCCGCGGATCGTCGTCAGGCCTCGAACTGGCAACTGGGCGTCGAGCGCGACAGCGCCGTCTCCTCGGCGTCCATCTCGGCCTCGATGCCGTCGAAGAGCGGCGTCGACATGTAGCGTTCGCCAGTGTCGGGCAGCATGCACAGGATCACCGAGCCCGCCGGGGCCTTACCGGCGATCTGGCGCGCCACGGCGAAGGTGGCGCCGCCGGAGATGCCGGTGAAGATACCTTCCTGCTGCGCCAGCGCCTTCGCCCACTTGATGCCTTCGGGACCAGGGATCGGCACCACCTCGTCATAGTAGCGCTGGTCGATCGCCTCCTGCAGCACATTGGGGATGAAGTCAGGAGTCCAGCCCTGGATCGGATGTGGCTCGAAAGCCGGATGGCTGGCGGCCGGCGCGCCGCCGGCGCCGCGCTCCTGGGCCTTGCCGCTGCCGATCAGCTGCGCGTTCGCCGGCTCGGCGAGCACGATCCTGACTTCCGGCCGTTCCTGGCGCAGCACGCGGCCAACGCCGGTCACCGTGCCGCCCGTGCCGTAGCCGGTAACCAGATAGTCCAGCCTTGAGCCCGCGAAATCGTTGATGATCTCGCGGCCCGTGGTCGCCTCATGGATGGCGGCATTGGCTTCCGTCTCGAATTGGCGCGCCAGGAACCAGCCATTGGCCTCGGCGAGCTCCACCGCCTTCTTGTACATGCCGAAACCCTTCTGGGCGCGCGGCGTTAGCACCACCTTGGCGCCCAGCATGCGCATCAGCTTGCGGCGCTCGATGGAGAAGCTGTCGGCCATCGTCACCACCAGCGGATAGCCTTTCTGCGCGCAGACCATGGCAAGGCCGATGCCGGTGTTGCCGCTCGTTGCCTCCACGACCGTCTGGCCGGCCTTGAGCTTGCCGCTGCGCTCGCCTTCCTCGATGATGTTGAGCGCCAGCCGGTCCTTCACCGAGGCCGCCGGATTGAAGAACTCGGCCTTCACATAGATCGTCGCGTGACCCGGCCCGAGATTGTTGATGCGGATGACCGGCGTGTCGCCGACCGTGTCGAGAATGCTGTCGAACAGCCGGCCGCGCCCGGCCGTGGTCCTGATTTTCAACTGATGCAACATGGATCTCTCTCCTCGAAATCTCACATGCCGGTTACAGACCGGCGGACTGGGCGG
>NZ_RZSA01001069.1:0-2091 GCF_003998075.1 Mesorhizobium sp. M2A.F.Ca.ET.037.01.1.1
GAGGCGGACGCCGCCACGGGCAACGAGCACACCAGGGCGGTGGAGAAGATGGCGGCAGCCCAGGGTGCCGGCACGGTGGTGATCTCGGCGGCGATCGAGGCGGAGGTCGCCCAGCTTTCCGACGAGGAGGAAATGGAGTTCCTAGCCTCGATCGGCCTCGACGAGCCCGGCCTCAACAAGGTGATCCGCGCCGGCTACGAACTCTTGCATCTGATCACCTACTTCACCGTCGGACCGAAGGAGACGCGCGCCTGGACGATCCACAAGGGCGATAAGGCGCCGCAGGCGGCCGGCGTCATCCATACCGACTTCGAGCGCGGCTTCATCCGCGCCCAGACCATCTCCTACAACGACTTCGTCACGCTGGGCGGTGAAGTGGCCGCCAAGGAAGCCGGCAAGGCGCGCGACGAAGGCAAGGAGTATGTCGTCCAGGACGGCGACATCATGCTGTTCAAGTTCAACACCTGATCCTTCAGGAGACCCGGCGATGATAAAGGCCTTCGTCGTGGACAATGACCGCCTGCGTCTCACCGAGGATCTCGCGGCGGATGGCGACAGGGTCGTCTGGGCTGACCTCTTCAACCCGACCAAGGAGGAAGAGGCGCGCATCGAGAGCTGGCTGGGCATAGCCATCCCGACCCGTGAGGAGATGGAGGAGATCGAGATATCGAGCCGCCTCTATGTCGAGGACGGCGGCTACTTCATGACCGCCGTGCTGCCGGCACAGACCGAGGCCGACGATCCTTTGATGTCGCCGGTGACCTTCGCGCTTGCCGGCAATCGGCTGATCACCATCCGCTACCACGAACCCAAGGCCTTCAAGACCTTCCCGCTGCGCGCCGAAAAGGTGGCGACCGGCTGCACCAGCGGCGACACCATCCTGATCGGCCTTCTCGAGGCGATCGTCGATCGCCTGGCCGACATCCTCGAGCGCGCCGGCCGGGAGGTCGAGGCGATTTCGCGCGACATTTTCCAGGCGCGCTCGACCAAGGCTTCGAAGCGCAACCGCGATTTCCAGGAGCTCCTGAAAGGCATCGGCCGCAAGGAGGACCTCGCCTCCTCGGTCCGCGACAGCCTGATCTCGCTGCAGCGCCTCGCCGGCTTTCTTGCCCATGTCGCGGGCCAGACCAAGATGAGCAAGGATGTGCGCGCCCGTATCAAGACGCTGTCGCGCGACGTGCTGTCGCTCGCCGACCATGCCACCTTCCTGTCGCAGAAGATCTCCTTCCTGCTCGACGCCACGCTCGGCATGATCTCGATCGAGCAGAACGCCATCATCAAGATCTTCTCGGTCGCCGCGGTCATCTTCCTGCCGCCGACGCTGGTCGCCTCGATCTACGGCATGAATTTCGACATCATCCCCGAGCTCAAATGGGAGTTCGGCTATCCCTTCGCCATCGGCCTGATGGTGGTCTCGGCCATCCTGCCCTTCTGGTATTTCCGCCGCCGCGGCTGGCTCTGACAGTGTCGGCCAGCGACGGCTGGCTTACCAGAAATCACTTGACCAAATTGCCTTGGACCTTCATCCGGGAATGCCGATTTGGGGATCACGCATTCGTCAACCGGATTGCCAGCATGACCGGAAAGACCTGGGCCTATGAGGATTTCGTCGAGGGCTCCTCGCTCGACCTCGGCAGCAAGACTGTAAGCGCTGCCGAGATCATCGAATTCGCCTCGGAATTCGATGCCCAGCCGATGCATCTCGCCGAGGAAGCCGGCAAGGCGAGCATCCTCGGCGGCCTTTCGGCTTCGGGCTGGCACACCTGCGCGATGTTCATGCGCATGCTGTGCGACGCCTTCCTGCTCGATTCGACCTCTCAAGGGTCGCCCGGCATCGAGCATGTGAAATGGAAGAAGCCGGTTCTGGCCGGCGATACCTTGCGCGGCACGGTCACGATCCTGTCCAAGCGCCAGTCCAAATCGCGGCCTCAGCTCGGCTTGATCACCATGCGCAGCGAACTGGTCAACCAGCGCGGCGAGAGTGTCTTCGAGCTGGAGAACACCGGCATGTTCCTCGCGCGTGATGCCGCACGAGGCCTATCATGACTTTGGACGAATACTTCCTGATCGGCCAGACCGTCACGCTCGGCT
>NZ_RZSA01000106.1:0-10769 GCF_003998075.1 Mesorhizobium sp. M2A.F.Ca.ET.037.01.1.1
TTGGCGTGAAGCTCAAGCGCCACGGCATCTACGACGAATACAGCCTGATCGCGCCGCCCACCCATCTCTACGCTCATTACAAGCTCGATGCCGCAGGCATTCGCAGCGTTGCAGAGGCCTTCATCGCAGCCTGATCGTAGCCGCTCTAGTTGTGGAGCCTCAACAGGTTGTCTTCGGACAAGGCGAGTCTGCTGATGGGCGTGTTGTCCTTAAGGCTACCATGGGGTCGGTGCCAGTTATAGCGATGAAGCCAGAGAGGCAGCTCTTCAGCTCTTTGATCGGAGGTGTCGTAAGCCCTGGCGTATGCCCACTCGCGTAGGGCAGTCTGAATGAAGCGCTCGGCCTTGCCATTGGTCTTTGGCGTATACGGCTTTGTGCGGATGTGTTTGAGATGCAATCGCTTGCAGGCCTTGGCGAAGACTCTCGATACATAGCAGCTACCGTTGTCGGTCATGATGCGGGTCACCTTTACGCCGAGGCCCCTGTAATAGGCGATGGCAGCCTTGAGGAAGGCGATGGCGCTGCGCGTCTTCTCGTCGGATTTGATTTGGCTGAAGGCGACGCGGGATGCATCGTCGATGCAGACATGGACGAACTCCCAACCCGGACCGCCGCGCTTGGAACTGCGCCAGGTGCTCTGGCCCGTGCGATCGCCGGTGATGCGATGACCAACCCGCTCGAAGCGGCCGAGCTTCTTGATGTCGATGTGGATCAGCTCGCCCGGATGGGCACGTTCATAACGGCGTACCGGCGGCAGCGGATCCAACGCCATGAGGTTGTTCAGGCCGAGGCGCCTAAGTACACGACTGACCGTCGCGGGCGAGACGCCGACCTCCTTGGCGATGTGCTTTCCGGAACTGCGCTCCCGGCGCAGGGCCTCGATGCGAGCAACGACTTGCGGCGGCGTCGGACGGTACAGACGCCGTGGTCGAGAGCTACGATCCTGCAGACCGGCCACACCCTCGGCTCGATAGCGCGCAACCCACTTGCGCACCGTATGCGGGCAAACGCCTGCGGCACGTGAGGCGGCCTGCGGCGTCTGCCCGCGCAGCACTTCAGCCACAACTCGCTCTCGACCGTGCGGCGTCAGTCGGGCATTCTTATGGATGTTCATTCGGTCCTCCTGCGAGAATCGCTAAAGCTTCAGCAACTTCAGCTTCCTCGCTCGGGACCGAATGAACAACCTCCTGAAAGCTCACATCTAGTTGGTGCTGCTCGAACCATGGCAGTCCCGAAATCCGGTGAGTTTGTGGCCGACAACTCCCGTCGGGCGCTGGTGGCAGTAGCGAAGGAACACTAAATAGCTCCGAAGGCGGCTGGGCATCGACCAGACGATCTCAACATCATCTTCTCCTGCTGTTCGCCGTGCCAGTTCTGGTCCAAGATATGGCGGATCGCAGCAAACCGCTTGCGTTGTGGCGCCCGAGGCCCACTGCTTCCCGATGGAGTTTGCATCGGACCAACCGTGCGCGCTCCCGAACATAGGCGTCGGGGCTTAACCGAAGACGCCAGTCTGAAGGCCGGCGATGTCCGCCTTCACGGAGAACAGTGTTCCGATCTGATATCGGCCCGGGCGGTCCGTTCGCAGCGAGGTGATGAAGAGTGTCTTCAGGTCGCTGCCGCCAAAGCATGGCATGGTCGGCGCCGGCGTCGGCAGCGAAAATATGCCAGCGATTCGGCCGTCCGGGGCGAACTTGGTGAGCCGGCCTGCCGTCACGCCCGCAACCCAGTAGTGCCCGTCGACGTCGGTCGCCGCTCCATCCGGCAAGCCGTCGTCTTCCGTGAATGTCGCGAACCGTCGCGCTGCGGACAGGCCGCCGCTCTGCGGGTCGAAGTCGTAGGACTCCACATAGGGTCCGCGCGTATCCGCGTGATACATGGTCCTGGCGTCGGGGCTCCAGGCGAGCCCGTTCGACACCTTCAGCCCGCTCACCATCCTCGTGCATTGGCCCGCCGGCGTCACCCGGTAGAGTGAGCCGGTCGGCGCGCGGGGCACGCTGTCGTGCATAGATCCGACCAGAAGCATCCGTCCGGTCCGACCTTGCCGTCGTTCAGCCGGTTCATCTCCATCTCGGGTTCCGGGTGAACCAGGAACTCCAGCGTCCTGGATACAGGATCGAAAGATGAACGCCGCTCCGAAGCGCGACCACCAGCCGGCCGCCGGCGGCCACTCCGATGCTGCCGACGGCGCAGGGCATCGGGTAGGTCGCCAGGTGGTTCGTCCGGGGATCGAGCGCGTAAATGCAGGGTGCCAGGATATCGACAAACCAGAGCAGGCGGCGGCCGGCATCCCAGACTGGGCTCTCGCCGATGGCCAGATCGAGATCGATGCGTCGCTCGATGGGTTCTTCAAAGTCGATCGGTCGCATCTCGTCGATATTCCTCCCCCCTGCGCTTTTCAGCTCTTATGATGCTAATTTTGATATAGCAAAACAGGCCGTCGGGTCGAGGATGGTTTTGTCGCTTTATGGGTTTTGGAATAGTATATGCCAGAAGGACGTGAATGAGCGTCCGGACGATCGCCGTCGCGAACGACCAACCAGCAAGGCATCATGACCACTCAACCGGATGCACAGGAAGCTGACGACAGCCTGGCGCTCAATCGGGACAGCCTTTCGGAACGGATCTATGGCCGGCTGCGCCTGGCCTTGATGACGGGGCAATACGAACCGGGCTCCAGGCTGAACATTCGAAAACTGGCGCTGACATACCAGACCTCGCCGACGCCGGTGCGGGAGGCTGTCGGCCAACTCGTTCGCGAAGGCGCGCTCGAGCTGAAACTGGGTCATCAGGCCCGGGTGCCGGTCATCTCCATTCCCCGATACATCAACATCCGCGAGACCCGCGCCCCGCTCGAGCGGCTCGCGGCGGAACTGAGTGCCGTCAACATCACCACGAACGACATTCGCAGGCTGGAGGATCTGCACAGGGCTTTCGTAGAGGCGGAGGCCGCCGAACAATGGAAAGCGGCTCTTTCGGCGAACCAGGAATTCCATTTCACGATCTACCGTGCCTCGAACAACGACGTCCTGGTTCGCGTCATCGAAAATCTCTGGCTGCTTGCCGGTCCCTTCGTGACCCACCAATATCCGAGCATCCGTCAGGCCTCGTCTGACGTGCATCCACATCTGCTGATCATCGATGCGCTTTCCCGTCGGTCTCCGTCCGAAGCGGGTGAACTGGCGGTGAGAGACCTGAGGGAGGGCTCTTATCGCATCCTTGAGCAGCTCAAGCTAGCCCAGGTCAATTCAGGGAAGGCGACCCGCCTTCGGTCGAAGGGCTGAGCCGGTCCGCGCCAGGATCTCAGCCGCTGCTGTCGGCGGGACGGGCCTTGAGCTTTTCCGCGCCGATGGCCGCATTGTGCTCGTACATCTTCGCCAGCGCGCCCGGTTTCACGCCGATCTGGCGTACGAAGCTGCCGCGCTCGGGCGGAATGTAGACCTCGGCCGGCTTTTTCACGACGGCGTCGAGAATGGTCCGAGCGACGTGCTCGGCGGGAACCGGATTGCCGGCGAAGGCAAGCGCCATGGCGTCGTCCTCGGCTTCCTTCTCCAGCATGGGGGTTTCGGTCGCAGTCGGATAGACGATCGTGAAGCGGACCGGGCTGCGGCGCTCCTCGATGGCCAGCGCATGGTGGAAGGCCCGCAGCGCGTGCTTGGCCGCGGCGTAGCTCGCTATGCCGGGGAAGGGCAGGAAGGCGACCATGCTGGCAACCGTCACCAGATGGCCGGAACCCTGCGCCTTGAAGCGCGGCAGCCCGGCCAGCATGCCGATGGCCGCGCCCATGAAATTGGTGTCGAGCGTGTGCCTATGCTTCTCGATCGGCACATCGGCCGCAAAGCCGGTGTGGACGATGGCTGCGTTGTTGATCAGGACATCCAGCCGGCCGTGCTCCGCCCAGACCTCGTCGAGCAACGCGTTCCAGTTTTCCTCTGATCGGATATCGAGGCGCTTGGCGGATGCATTGGCGCCGATCTCGGCCGCCGTCGCGCGGGCTCCAGCTTCGTTGATGTCGGCCAGAATCACCTTGTGGCCGGCGCCGGGGGCCAGTCTTGCCGTTGCCGCCCCGATACCGCTCGCGGCGCCGGTGACCAGCATTGCCTTGGGGTTATGTTTCCTGCTCATTGTGGAAGATGCCTTCGTTCCAGTCCCGGGCGACGTTCAAAAATATGTCCGGATCGAACCAGTGACCCGGTAGGACGGATCGACAAGGTGGATGACCCGCCATTTGTCGAAGGTCAGGCATGGGTGCGAGATACCGAAGCCTCAGATCGCCGACGCGCAGCGGCGAGCCGGTCGGCACCGAAAGGTGGCAGTGCTGGTCTTTCAGCCTGGTCACGACATGCCCCGCCGGCACCGTCTGGGGCGCTGTCATGCTGCCATCCGGCCGGTACCAGCTCAGCGCTAGCGGCAGGTCGTCATAGGAGATGTCACGCTTGCCGAACCCGACGATCGCCTTGTCAGCCTCCGGCCGCGACTGCGCATAAGCCCAGATCTCGAGCGCGGGTTGCAGACCGCCATGCGAGTCGGCAAGCGCGCTGTTGCGCTCCCGCATCGCGTCCATGGCGCGAACGTAGAGCACAGAATCATGCGTGATGTAGCAGCCCGAGCGCAGCAGGATCCGCGTCTCGCGGTTGAGCCTGGCCGCTGACAGATGCGCGGCGACAACGTCGAAGAAGGATGATCCGCCCGCCGAGAGCAGCACCGTGCCTTCGGCGAACAATCGTTCCGCAGCGCATCTTTCGGCAAGCTCGACCATCGAGCCGAGCAGGCTCTCCACCTGCGCCAGCGTTTCGGTGTTCGACGATCCTCGAAGGAGCCCCTCGAAGCCTTCGACACCGGCGAGCGCCAGGATGCCCGACGCATGCACGGCACGGGCGAGGGTGATCGCCTGCTCGACAGTGCGGCACTCGGTCCGCCGGCCGGTCGAGGTTCGCTGCCCTGGCCGCCAATGCCAGGGCTTCCACGTTCCACAGATCGTCCACTAGGCAGAAGAACTCGAAGGCCGGATCATTCGCCAGTTCGCGCATGACATATTCGATCGCGCTTCTGCCGATCAGCTGGTTGGCGAAGAATATCCTCCAATATCCGAAGGCGCGCGCGACCTGGATCTGATGCGGCGTCGCGACCGTGATGGCCCAGGCGCCGTCGTCAAGCTGCATATCGAAAAGCGCCGGGCACATTGTCGTCTTGCCGTGAGGGGCAAGAGCCACGCCGCTGTCTTCGAGAAAGGATTTCATCCATTCGCGGTTATGGCGGAGCGCGTCATGTTTGATGACGGCCGCCGGGAGCGGAATGTCTTCCCGCAGCAGGCTCCATTTCCGGTCTGCGACCGTGTCGATCGCGACCTCGGCGACCGTTCCGGGGACGCCCTTGTCGAGCGGGCTGAGAGGCGGATGAGCGGTCTTCATCGTTGCCGAAGCTGTCATGTCGTCGATCCGAAAGCTCTTGATATATCGTATTGCAAAATTGCCGTGCGTTGCAAGTGGCGTTGATGGGCCGCTTCGGCCTCAGCCCTCGGAAACAGGTCGCGGTGGAGTGACGATCCTGGCGGCAGCCGACGCCTGCGGATCGCGGCGATTATCTCGTCATTTCGGCTTTGCGCATCCGGGCGATGAGCGATGTGCGGTTCCCGACATCGAGCTTTGCGAACAGGCTCCGCAGATGGGTCTTAACCGTGGGCAGGGAAATCGTCAGCTCCTCGCCGATCTCCTGGTTGGTCAGACCCCTTCCCACCAGCTCGGCGATTCCGATTTCCCGCTTCGACAGCAGGAATTCCCTTGCGAGCCTCCTTCGGCCCCGATCGCGCATCACCCTTGGGTGAAGCGCGAGACTTGCCTCGACATAGCGCTGCATGCTCTCGGCCAGCTTCCAGGCCTCCGGCGACACGCAATCCTGTTCGTTCCTCGCCACAAGTCCCAGCCCGGCGACCGCGCTGCCCTCATGCCAGAAAACCATCTCCAAGGCGTCTTTGATCCCGCTCAGCGCCATATATGGCCGGTACAGTTCGAGAGCCTCGCTTTCGCAGCATGCGCGCTGCAGGGTCTGGGTGCGCGCCTGCCGGCTGATCATCCGCACGGGGCTGCACGGGTCATGTGCGTAAAAGGTGGACTGGTAGATGTTGAGCCGATCGAGGTCGACAGCTTCGCATGCCGCTATCTGCATGCGCATGCTCTCGTCGATCCAGTAGAAGATCGAAGAAGGTATGTGCGTCTCTTCCATGGCGAACTGCAGCAGTTCGACGATCGGCCTGGCCTCCTCGCCGTCCGAGACAAATTGGGTCGCGGTCATCCTGCGCCTCGACTGCATCCGGTTTTTCTGCGTCGCAAGATTGCGTTCGATCAGAGGTCAAATCAACATTTTCCGCCGCGATCTGAAGTTGGCCAAAGGAGATCATCCTTTCGGACGATTGACCCGGCGAACCCCCTCGATGCCAAGATGGAGCATTCCCGAACGGCGGCCTGCCGTGCCCGGGAATCCACCCTTCCGCCGAAAACAACCTGCGCCGATCCAGGCCATGCGGGGAGAGTTGAACTTGTCCATCGCGCCACGAAGCGGCGAGGTTCCGCCCAACGTCTTTCGCGGCGACATGACGTTCCGCAATTCGGACGCCGGCATTCTGCGCTTTCCCTTTCCCCTGGACACCGACCGTTTCGAGATGAAGGGGGTGGGGGTCGAGCCGCAGGATCGAAACGGGCCGACCGCGGCTTACAGGTCGCTGTTCGATATCGATGAGCACTATCTGGACGAGGTCGCCGAACGGGCATTCGTCCTCGATCAGGACCGCTCGCGCTATCATGTCCTGCCGCACATGGAAGAGGCGCAGTGGGAAGCGACGGACTACATTATGCGTGCTTTGGCGCGGGACTTTCCGGCGCATTTCTCCTATCGGCGCGAGGACAGGAACTGCCGGTGGGAGAACCGTCTGCTGGGAGAGCGGCGGGATTTTACCTTTGGCCGGGCCGAGACGCTTCCCTGCGAAGCGTTCGAATACATCACCCGCCAAACCCAGGGCGACTTCGTGCTCATGGATCAGCGCCAGAGCACCCTGTGGTTGGATGGTGGCATGGTGACCGCTCCCTATGGCTGGTCGTTCGACTTCATCCTGGGTATGAACTGGCATGACTGGCATGGAACGCTGGTTGGAGCCGTGGCGGAAAGCCGGGTTATCGACCAGGCGCTGCGCATGACGATGATGCTATCGGCCGAGGCGCCGCAAAGGCGGGTTACTTGGGTGCACGCCGTGCGGCCGCGCCTCGACAAGTCGCTGGAGAATAAGATCGTCTGGCAGCACGACGTCGATGGCGTCACGGCGGAGACGGTGCCCGACGACATCTTCGTGCGCAGCGAATTTCAGCAGCTCTATCGCGTGCCGCGCAGCAACGCGATCATCTTTGTCCTGCGGAACTATCTCTTGTCGCTGCGCGATGTGGCGCGGGTGCCGAAATGGGCCGCGCGCCTGCACCGGGTGCTGCGCGATCTCGATCCTGGCCTTGCACGCTTTTCGAACATCCACTTCCGGCGCGAATGCGTCGACTGGCTTGTGCGCTTCGACGATGGGCGACCTCTGTCGCCAGGCGCCGGGCCCGACACAGACCGCCTGGAGCCACGCCCTTGACCATCGGGATCGAGAGTTCCTCCAAGCCTGCCTACGGCACGCTGGCCTGGAAGCCCGCGCGACAGCAAATCTTGGTCTCGGACGAGGCGGGTATGACCGCGATCGAGCGTCTCCTGGCAATGCCATGGCCCGCGAGCACCGGATCGATCTGCGTCCATGTTCTGGGGCGCGAGAACCGGATCGGGTCCTTATTGAACGCACCCGGGATAGAGTTTGGTCTGCACCTCGACGAATGCGCTTTCTGCGAAGTGCTCTCGGCTCGCATGGATGCGATGCCGGCGGCTGCCCGGCTCTATGTCGCCGGTACGGAATCCTTCCTCTCGCTTGTGCGCCGGCAGGCGCGCGACCGAGGTCTTGCCGCCGATGTTATGCTTGCGGAACAGGCAGGCGCCGGCGCGCGGCGTGCTCAATGCGTGCATTGCAAGACGGTGTATGACGGCATTGCCCGCCGGGCCTTCGACTGTCCCCGTTGCGGCGTGACGCTGGTCGTGCGGGACCACTACTCGCGGCGTATCGGCGCCTATCAGGCGGTCGTTCTTCACCCCTCGGATCCCAACGTGCCCGCCTTGCGGCAAGAGCCTTTCTGATGGATCTTGCCGACAAGGGATTCCTCAAGCTGAGGCTGGCCGGTATCGAGACCGTCGCCGAGGGCGTGAAGAGCTTTTTCCCCGAACATGCGCAGGGGCTAGATCTGCCGGCATTTTCGCCCGGGTCCCATCTCGTGCTGCTGCTCGACACCGGTGGGGGTATCCGGCGCAACGCCTACTCGCTGACCAGCGACCCCGATGATCGCCGCCGCTACGGGATTTCGGTGCAGCATCAGCCTGATGGGCGGGGCGGATCGCGGTTCCTGCACGAAAGCCTTGGCGTCGGCGACGAACTGACCGTTCGCCGGCCCTTGAACTCCTTCCCGGTGGACCGGCTGGCAAGGCGCCATCTGCTGATTGCCGGTGGCATCGGGATCACGCCGTTTCTGAGCATGGCACGCGAGCTCGATCGCCTGGGCGAAGCCTTCGAGCTGCATCATTCGGTCCGCTCGGCCGGGGATGCGCCCTTCGTTGCGACGCTTCGCGCCCGTTATGGTGCGAAGCTGCATCTCCACGACAGCGCCGCTGGGACACGCCTCGATCTTTCCGGTTTGCTGGCTGAGCAGCAGGCCGGCACCCATGTCTATGTCTGCGGGTCCCCGAGGATGATGGATGCGGCGATCGAAGCAATCAGTTCCGTGGGCTGGCCGCAATCATGTTTCCACTCGGAACGGTTCAAGGCAGCGGTGGGAGGCGCGCCGTTCTCGGTCGTGCTGGCGGGAAAGGAAGAGCGCGTCATAGAGGTTTCCTCCGACCAGTCGATGCTCGAAGCGCTGGAGGATGCGGGCGTCGAGGTCGATTCCATGTGCCGTGTCGGAGCTTGCGGCAAATGCCGCCTGAAGGTGCAGAGCTGCACGGGCGGGATCGTCCACAACGACCACGTCTTGGACGCGACAGAGCTGGCGGAAGGAACCGCCATCATGCCCTGCGTCTCAAGAGTGCTGGGGGGCCAGGTGACGGTGGAGGCATGAGCCATGCGCCGGGGCGCCGGGTGGGGGCGGATTGGTGCGTTCTCGGGGACTGTTCGCCGCCTCTCGGCCGTGTTTGAAAGTGCGAAAAAAATCGGCTAAAAACGCGCCGCGCCGTAGCCAGCTGGGCCGATATATCCTATCAGGAGCCGGCGTTGATTATCGGCCCGAGAGGCTGACCCCTGATTGCGCGCGAGACAGGCAGATCCGGCTGATACGGCAGGGCTGCGGAGCGTCGCAAGCCGCGCAGGCGGATGAAAGCGTAAGGAGATTGATGGAATGTCGTACCCCGAACATGTGCTGCTGCATATTAACGGCGAGTGGAAGCCGGCTGCGTCGGGCAAGACCTTGCCGATCATTAATCCCGCCAATGAGACCGTGCTGGGCAGGCTCGCCCACGCCGAAATAGCGGATCTCGACGAGGCGCTTGCCGCGGCGGAAAACGGCTTCCAGCTCTGGAGCAGGATTTCGGCCTTCGAGCGCTACAAGCTGATGCGCGCGGCTGCCGTCATCGTGCGGGAGCGCGCCAATATCATCGCGCGCATCCTGACCACCGAACAGGGCAAGCCACTGGCCGAGGCGAAGATGGAAACCCTCGCGGCCGCCGACCTGATCGATTGGTTCGCCGAGGAGGGACGCCGCACTTACGGGCGGGTGATACCGGCACGCGCCGGCGGCGTCAGTCAGATCGAGGTCAAGGAGCCGGTCGGTGTCGTGGCGGCCTTTTCGCCATGGAACTTTCCGCTCAACCAGGTCGTGAGGAAGCTGTCGGCGGCACTGGCCACCGGGTGCTCCATCATCATCAAGGGATCGGAGGAAACGCCGGCTTCCCCGGCGGAGCTGGTCAGGGCATTCGTCGACGCCGGCATTCCGCCGGGCGTGGTCAACCTCGTGTATGGGGTGCCGGCCGAGATTTCCGCCTATCTCATTCCGCATCCGGTCATCAAGAAGATCTCGTTTACCGGCTCGACCGCAGTCGGCAAGCAGCTGGCTTCGCTGGCAGGGCAGCATATGAAGCGCTCCACGATGGAGCTTGGCGGCCATTCTCCGGTCATCGTCCTGCCGGATGCCGATGTCCAGCGCGCCGCGAAGGTGATGGCGGGGTCCAAGTTCCGCAATGCCGGCCAGGTTTGCGTGTCGCCGACGCGCTTCCTCGTCGACCAGGGCGTCTATGACGAGTTCGTCGAGGTCTTCACGAAGGCGGCCAAGGCGATCAAGGTCGGCGACGGGCTTGCCGAAGGCACGACGATGGGCCCGCTGGTCAGCGAGCGGCGCGTCGAGGCGGTGGGCGCTCTCGTCCAGGAGGCCGTGCAGGCCGGCGCCGAGGTGATGACCGGCGGCAAGCGCTTGGGCAATGCCGGCTACTTCTTCGAGCCGACCGTTCTTTCGCGGGTTCCGAAAACCGCCCGGATCATGAACGAGGAGCCGTTCGGACCCGTCGCCTTGATGGTTCCGGTCAATGGTCTTGATGAGGCGATCGAGGAAGCCAACCGGCTCAGCTATGGGCTGGCGGCCTATGCCTTCACGCGTTCGGCCGACAATGCCGCAAGGATGAGCAGCAGCATTCGCTCGGGGATGCTCTCGATCAACCATCTC
>NZ_RZSA01001070.1:0-2087 GCF_003998075.1 Mesorhizobium sp. M2A.F.Ca.ET.037.01.1.1
CACCTCGCCCTGGCTCACCGCGCTTGTCGGCCGCAAGGGCTGGCGCCACTACATGCTGAAACGTGGCGGCGCGGTCGCCGCTGTGCGCTCGCTTTTCATCGGCCCCGACGGCGCCGCCTGGAGCGGCATCGACGCGCCGGTACCTGGCATCATGGCGCCGAGCTTCGATCTGGATGCCATGCTTGGGGAAAGGCTGGTTCGCGACGGCATCGCCGCCGGCGCGAAGCTGTTTGTCGCCGATATCGAGGCGCCGCTCCCCGACCGCGACGGGCCGGCCTATCGCAACTACGACCGGCTCGGCTTCAAGCTCGCCTATTTACGCAATCACTACGCTTACCTGCCGGCGTATTCGAGCTGACCATTTTCCTGGAGCTGCCTTAGCGATGCAGCCACTGCTTCAGGCAGCTTCTTGCCACCATATGGGCCGGCGGCACCGAAGCCTGGTCGATGCGGGAATAATCGCCGGCCTTGTCGCGCGCCTTTTCCAGGAGCAGGCGAAGCTCGGCCGGCCGCACGCGGTCGCGCGCCATCACGAGCTGGATCATCGGGTCGTTCAAAAGCTCGTCCAGGGTGTTGATGCTCTCGCTCATCCGTCGCCTCCTCGATGCCTGCCCGCATGGCGCTTAGATAGGCAGCCAAAGATGGCCCGCCAATGACGCTTTGCCGGCTATGTCGTGCAGCGGAGATGAAATTTTGTGCAGAGATGCGTCGCAATGACTCAGGCCGGCGGCGCGCCTTCATATTGCGGCAGGCCATCGTCGAGCATCAGCCAGGGCTGCTTCGAGGCAGTCCAGAAATGCATGTCCGGCTTGAACAGCGACGGATCGTCGAGCGAGCCGGAGGTGACGCCGAGAATGTTTCTGGAATCGCGGCGCGAAAACAGGGTTGTGCCGCAAGCCGGGCAGAAGCCGCGCTTGAGGTCAGGCGTGGAATTGATTGTCGCCACCGGCCCGTCGATGGTCACATCGTCGATGCGGAAGAGCAGGCGGGCGTTGAAGGCCGCGCCGATCGCCCTCTGGCAGATCCGGCAATGGCAGACGCGCTCGTTGATCGGCTCCGCCTCGGCCCTGTAACGCACCCCGCCGCACAGGCACCCGCCCTCATATTTCGCCATCACCGACACCCGTTTCGAGGAAATGCCGGCAAGGTAGCGGCCGGCATGAGAGGGTCAAACAAAAAACACTGATGGGATGCGATCGCCTGCGCTGATGTGGGTGGCTCAACGACGTGTCCGCGCCTGCGATTGACAATCGCCCGCCGCCGCGCCCTGCTTATGGCGTCCGACGGGAGGAAGACTGATGGCCGACATCGACACGATCGCGATCGCACCCTTGTTCGGTCCGCCCTCGCCCGCCCGCGACCAGACCGACTCGAGGATCATGGCCGCGGCCTCCGGCATCGGCTTCATGGCGATCCGCGACTTTCCCGGCGACGACTGGCTGACTCCGCAGAACCGGGCGTGGCTGCTGGCGATCTTTTCGCTACCGGAGGCTGAAAAGCAGAAGCTGCTGCGCTGGAATTTCGACCGCACGAAACAAAATGTCTATCGCGGCTGGTTTCCGCTGCAGCCTGGCGCCGTCTCCTATAAGGAAGGCATCGATATGGGGCCGGACATCGCCGACGCGCGGACCGAACCCTCCGGCCTCGATGCCGGCGATCCGCTCTGCGAGGCCACGCCGCTCCCGCCCGAAAGCACTCTGCCCGGCTGGCGCGAGGCTGCCGCCAACTACTACAAGGCGATGGCGACGGTCGGCAACGCGCTGCTGCGCTCGGTCGCGCGCGGCCTGGGGCTGACCGAGACCATTTTCGATAAGGATTTCGAGGGCGGCATCTCGACATTGCGCCTGATCCGCTACCCGTTGCGTGACCCGAACAGCGGCGTCGACCTCAGCGGTCCCGACTTCTCTGTACTCCACAAAGGCGAGATGCGGACCGTCATCGGCCGCGAGCATGCCGATTCCGGTTTCGTCACCTTGCTGGCGCAGGACGGCGTCGAAGGCCTGCAGGCAAAAAACCTTGCCGGCAAATGGATCGACGTGCCGCCCGCCGACAACACGCTCGCCGTCAATTTCGGCAAGCTGCTGGAG
>NZ_RZSA01001071.1:0-2085 GCF_003998075.1 Mesorhizobium sp. M2A.F.Ca.ET.037.01.1.1
GTATGAGGTCTTCGCCGCCGGATTGCGTGACCGCCTGACGCCCGATCTTGGGGCCATCGTCCGTTACGCAACCTTGGCGGCCAATAGCCATAATACGCAGCCCTGGCGGTTCCAGCTTGAAGGGCAAGCAATCGAGATCCGGCCAGACCTTCAGAGGCGGACCCCGGTCGTCGACCCTGACGATCATCATCTCTATGTCAGCCTGGGATGCGCCGCGGCCAATCTCATGCTCGCCGCGGCGGCGACTGGCCGAACCGGCGAGGCTTCGCTTACGGCCGACGGCAACGGAATCCGTTACGACTACCTCATGGGCGAGGCGAAAGCGGACCCGTTGGCCGACGCCATTCCGAAACGCCAATCGACGCGTGCCGAATATGATGGCCGCGCCACCCCTGCCGCCGATCTCGTCGAGCTTGAGCGCGCAGCCGCGATACCGGGTGTGAGCCTGGCGCTTGTCACCGATCAGGGGCGGATGAAGCAGGTGCGGGATCTCGTCCTCGCCGGCAATGAAGACCAGATGAATGACCCCGCATTCATGCATGAGCTGAAGCAGTGGATCCGCTTCAACCCGCGCAGCGCAATGGCTCGAGGCGATGGGCTCTTCTCAGCCGCGAGCGGCAGGCCGGTGCTGCCGACCAGCCTTGGCCGGATCGCCTTGGACCGGTTGTTCAGCGCCGCCCAGGAGAATGAGAAATACGCCCGTCAGATCGACTCATCGGCAGGGGTGGCGATCTTCTTTGCCGAGCGGCCGGACCACGACCACTGGGTCAGGGTCGGCCAGGCGTGCCAGCGCTTCGCTTTGGCCGCGACGAGCTTGGGACTTAAGCTCGCGTTCATCAACCAGCCTGTCGAGGTCGCCCGCCTGCGCGCCGACCTGGCGGGGATTGTCGGCGAGACCCGCAGGCCGGATATTGTGATGCGCTTCGGATATGGACCGGCCTTGCCGTTTTCGCCAAGGAGGCCGGTGGCTTCGGTCATCCTATGATGGTCGAGATGGTCAGAGGCGGTTGACCCGTCAGCCAGGCTGCCCGCCGGTTCTCGGCCTGGTCGGGCGCGGTGCGATAAGGCGGCAGGCGAAGCCGCTATCCCGCATGCCGCAGGCTGACGCCACTGCCCTTGTCGAACAGCACCACCTTGTCGGGGTTCCAGGCAAAGCGCACGGCCTGTTCGATCGCGACATCGGTCCTGGCCGGGACGGTGGCGCGCAGCATCGTGTCGCCGACCCTGAGCGTCAGGATCTTCTCCACGCCATGGTTCTCGACATCGTGGACGCGCGCTTCCACCGGCGCGCCGCTCTCCAGATGGACATCCTCCGGGCGGATGCCGAAGACGAGCGGCCGACCGTCGGTCGCGCCGCTCGTCCTGCCCCCGCCAAAACTCTTTGCCCCAGTTGACAGCGGCAGCTCGAAATTCACCGGCGCCATCACCGCGCGGTCGTTGACCAGCTTGCCGTCGATGAGATTCATCGGCGGCGAGCCGACGAAGCTCGCGACATAGGTGTCGCGCGGATTGTTGTAGATCTCATGCGGCGTACCGGTCTGGACGATGCGGCCATGGTTGAGCACGCCGACCTTGTCGCCCATCGACATGGCCTCGATCTGGTCATGCGTGACGAACAGGAACGTGGCGCCAAGCTGCATCTGCAGGTTCTTCAATTCCGTGCGCAGCGCCTCGCGCAGCTTGGCGTCGAGCGCAGACAGCGGCTCGTCCATCAGGAAGACGCGCGGCTTGCGCACGATGGCGCGGCCGATCGAGACGCGCTGCATCTCGCCGCCGGAAAGCCGGTCGGTCTTGCGGTCGAGCAGATGTTCGATACGAAGCGTGCGGGCGGCGCGCGCGACGCGGTCCTTGATCTCGGCATCCGGCAGCCGGCGGATCTTCGGCTTCAGCGGGAATTCGAGGTTCTGCCGCACCGTGTAGCGCGGATAGAGCGAATATTGCTGCAGCACCAGCGCGACGTCGCGTTCGGCCGCGCCCCAGTCGGCGACGTCGACGCCGTCGATGAAGACCTGGCCCTCGGTCGGCTTATCGAGCCCGGCGATCAGGCGCAGCGTCGTCGTCTTGCCGGCACCGGTTTCGCCGAGC
>NZ_RZSA01001072.1:0-2084 GCF_003998075.1 Mesorhizobium sp. M2A.F.Ca.ET.037.01.1.1
CTCGCGAATCGCTTGCGAAGTCCCGCAGCGTCGGAAAGGAGCGAGGAAAGATGATCGTCATCGTCGGTGCCTTGCTTACCGTTGCAGGCGTCGTGTACATGGCGGCCGCCACTCTGAGGCGCGGACGACTAAGTGATCCAGCACCCCGTCCGGCGCCGAACCTGGCAACATCGGGCCCGACATTGGAGCCGCGGCGCCGTCGGCTCGGTTTCCTCGGCCTGTCGCAGAATTGGCCGGGTCTGGCGATGATGGCAATTGGCTTTGTCCTGCTATTGTCGGTAATGATCCTGTAACGCAGGAATCCTCGCATCTTTGCGGCGATCGTAACGTAATCGATACTTCCTTGCTCCATTAATGGACCTACGTCAGGTTGGAGAAGCCTGGCGCCGGCAAGGACGCGCATGCTGCTCGACTACAACTCACTGCTTCTGGCCGTCGGCTTCTCCGCCGCTTGCCTCAGCCTCACCCTGTCGGAACCTGGATGGCCGCCCGTTCCGACAAATTCCTTTTGACATGGGCAGTCAGCGTTCTGGTCGTGGTGTGCGAAGTCTTTGCCTACGACGCCTATATCAAGGCGCCAGGAACGGCCCTTGGCGTGCTGACGCTGGCGGTGCTGCTGCTGGGCTTCTCGGTCATGCTCGGTGCTGCCCATCAGTTCAGGACCAGGCGCTCGCCCTTGCCGCTTATCGCGCTCGGCGTCGGCATTTCCTGTGCCCTGGCGCTGCCGCCCATGGCGCTCGGCTATGACGGCCTGGGCTTCATGCTGGAGAACGCTCTGGCCGCGCTGCTTCTGTTCGGCACGGCGTATGAATATTGGCGGGGCCGCGCGGAGGCGCCCGTCCATCTCATCGGCGTGTCGCTGCTCTATTCACTGACCGCGGCATCCTTCGTGCTGTGCGCGGCCGTGCTGGCGTGGGATGGCAAACTGGTTCTCGGTCACGCGCCAAGCAACTGGGCGGAGGACCTGAGCCTCGTCATCGTCATCGCTTCCATGACCGGCATCGGCGCATTGTCGCTGGCGCTCAACCAGGGTCGGCTCGCCCGCCACCATCAGCGCGAGGCGCAAACCGATGCCTTGACCGGCCTGCTCAACCGCCGCGCTCTGTTCGACCTGCACGGCAAGACGCCGGTCAACGCCTTCACCGCTGTGGTCGTGTTCGACCTCGATGGCTTCAAGGCGATCAACGACCAGTTCGGCCATGCCGCCGGCGACGAGGTGCTGAGGGTCTTTGCCGAAGTGCTTTGCGCCGATCTGCGCCCGAACGACTCCGTCGCCCGCATGGGCGGTGAGGAATTTGCCATGGTGTTGAGGCGCATTTTAACCGAGGTGGCTGGAGCAACGGCCGAACGTGTCAGGGCCGCGTTCGCCGTGCGCACGGTTGAGACCGAAACCGGCCCGCTGTGCTGCACGGTCAGCGCCGGCTTCGCCTTCGGCAGCACGGACGGCATGAGCTTCGACAAAGTGCTCAGCGCCGCCGACAAGGCGCTCTACGCCGCCAAGCGCGCCGGCCGCAATCGCGTCCTGGACTTCCGCCTCGCCGGATGACCTTTTCGGGGCCTCCTGCTCACTCTCAGTGGTGAGCAATCACGTCGTTGAAGGCGTCAAGGTCGACATAAAAAACCTTGGTCATTTCGCCGAGCAGATCATCCTCGTCATAGCCTTGCGACATCAGGATGTTGATCGCGGTCATGATATCGACGCGCTCCGTGAGGCGCCGCTTCTGATAGTCCTCGACAAAACGTTCCATCGCCATCCCCTGGCAAGAGTCTTTTTGGACGCATTGACCGACAATCACTGCGGGGAAAGCTAAGCAGACTTGCTTGCGTGGAACTTGCGGGCGGTGTCCGCGCCTTCCCCCCTCATTCGCGCGACTGGTACGGAAAGCGGCCGACTCACCAAGGCCAAGAAAAGACTAGCATGGAGTATTGAGCGCACCAGAGCCGTCGAACACTTAGTCATCTTTGGGCGTAGCGAGCGAAACGGAGCGAAGACCCGAGGATCCATGCCGTTACTTGGAAGCGTTACTGATGGTGCGGAATTTGGAATGGCGCTGCGCAAAGAACCCTATTCTGTAGAGCAGCAC
>NZ_RZSA01001073.1:0-2084 GCF_003998075.1 Mesorhizobium sp. M2A.F.Ca.ET.037.01.1.1
GGATGGTGAAGTGGACGAGATCGACCGACGCGTCCGACTTCAAAAGGTTGCGCCAGGTGCGCTCGCCGGCATGCGGCTCGCCGGAGACCAAGAGCACGCGCAGGTTCTCGCGGATGCCGTCGACCAGGGCGATCGCCCGGTTGTTGGCGTCCGTCAGCTCGCCGGGCTCGCGGTCGATGCCGAGCTGGACGATGTTGCGGCCGGCATTGGGAATGGTGACCGAGAGCTTCATCGGCTGGCCGACTGTCGCGTGCTCGACCGAGACCTGCTCGCCATTGACCGAGACCCGCACATCCACCGGGGCGCCATTGCCCTCCGTCGAAATGACGCGGTAGGTCATGTCGAGCGGCTTGCCGACGAGGCCGAAGCGCGGCGCGTTCTCGAAGCGGATGCGGCGGTCCTTCTCGTGCTCGCTGCCGGTGATCAGCGCATGCAGCGGCGCGTTGAAATCCGGCGTTCCGCCGGGTGCGTCATGCACCTCGCCGTCGGTGATCATGATCGCGCCGCCGATGCGTGACGGCGGCACGTCGCGGAAGGCGCCCTCCAACGCGCTGAACAGCCTGGTTTCGGTGCGTTCGTCAGCGGCTTCGGACTTGCCGGCCTCGACGACGCGGACATCGAATTGCTTGAAGCGGCCGAGACGCTCCTGCATCCCGGCCAGCGCCTCGTCGGTTTGCCTGGCGCGGTCGCCGATATCCTGGCTCTGGCTGCGATCGACGATCAGCGCGACGACGCTCTTCAGAGCCTCGCGCTCCTCGGCGAGGAACACCGGGTTGAGCAAAGCCGCGGCAAGCGCGAGCAGCGCGATGAAGCGCAATGCCGATCCGCGCTGGCGGAACCACAGGCCGACCAGCGCCAGCAGAAGCAATGGCACGAAGAGCAGGCCGAAGAGCGGCCAGGAGACGAGCGGTTCGAAGGAAATCGACCAGTTCACGATCTACTGCCCCAGCCGTTCGAGCAGCACGGGCACATGCACCTGGTCGGATTTGTAGTTGCCGGTCAGCATGTACATCATGATGTTGACGCCGGCGCGCAGCGCATAGACGCGCTGCATCGGGTCCGGCGGCACGGTCGGCAGCATCGGATCGCCGTTCTCGTCGACCGCCCAGGCGCCGGCGAAATCATTGGCGGTGATCATGATCGGCGAGACGCCGTCGCCGGTGCGCACGGGGCGGTTCTCGGTGTTGCTGGCGTCGAGCGAGGCCTCGACCCACAACGGGCTGCCGCTGAAGCGGCCGGGGAATTCCGGCAGGATGAAGAAGGATTTGGTCAGCACGTGGTCCGAAGGCACCGGTTCCAGCGGCGGCACGTTGAGATTGGCGAGGATGTCGCGCAACCGCTCGGTCGCCGGACTTGCCGAGCCGGCGCCGATGCCATTGGAAAACTGGTCGCGCGTGTCGAACAGGACCGTGCCGCCCTGCTGCATATAGGCATCGATGCGGGCGATCGCCGCCTGGCTGGGCATCGGCGCCGATGCATCGATCGGCCAGTAGATCAGAGGAAAGAAGGACAGTTCGTCCTTGGCGATGTCGACGCCGGCCGGCGGGCCGGGCTCGAGCGCGGTCTTCTCGATCAGGAAACGGGTCAGGCCTTCAAGGCCGGCACGGCTGATCGAATCGACGCCGGGTTCGCCGGTGATGACATAGGCGATGCGGGTCTTCGAAATGTCGTCGACCGCCTGGGCGTCGCCTGGCTTCGAATCGTCGGCGCGGGCGAGATCGGCGTGGCCGAAGAGGCCGCTGAGCACGACCAGGACGGCGGCTGTGGTCGCCACGGCCGCGCGGCGCGGCCGGCGCGCCAGCAGGCCGCCCATCCAGAATACGGCCAAGGTGTCGAGCGCCATCAGCAGGAGCGCGACGGCGACCAGCGGCCCCTTGAGGTTTTCCGACTCGTCGAAGGCATAGGGGATGGCGGTCACCGGCAGCGAAATCTGCGGGCGCACCAGCGGCGCGAAGGTGCTCGATGCCTCGAGTAGATTGTGCGCGAAGACGCCCGTCTCGGAGCCGTAAAGGCCGGGCGGGTTCTCCAGGGTCACCGGCAGCGGGCCGGCGCCGGGCACCAGCGGCCGGGCATCTGGCGGGGGC
>NZ_RZSA01001074.1:0-2084 GCF_003998075.1 Mesorhizobium sp. M2A.F.Ca.ET.037.01.1.1
CCGCAAGGGTATGCTGAGATTTAGGTCAGGCCGAGCCGAGAACGATGGCTTCCGAGAACCGGAGCGGAGCGTACTTCGGCATGTCCCGGAAAAGTGGTCTCCGGTTTTCCGATAAGGACGTGCGGCAGTTAGAAACTACGTGAGCACCGGAAGCGCAGGAAGCCATCATTCGCAGGCCGGCATCACCTGAATATCAGCGTACCCGAGGCATGAAGGCGGCAATCCACTCCCTTGGAAACCGTTTCGGGCGCCCGCTTTCGCCGACGATCGCCGCCTCGACTTTCGCCTCGACCAGCACCTCGCCGCCGCGCTTCAGTTGCTGGCCCATGAAGATGCGGGCGCCGGAGATGTCGTCGGTGCGCGTGTCGATGGTCAGGATGTCGTCCATGCGGGCCGGCGAGCGGAAGTCGATTTCCATGCGCCGCACCACCCAGACGATGCGCTCGCCATGCTTGCCGTCCAGCAGCTCGGTGTGGTGGACGCCGGTCAGCCGCAGATAGTCGGAGCGGCCGCGCTCGAGGAACTCGAGATAGCGCGCATGGTAGACGACGCCGGAGAAATCGGTGTCGGCATAATAGACCCTCGCCATCAGCCGGTGGCCGAAATCCGTCAGCGCGCCGGAAAGCCCGGCGCTGAGCGCCGCCGATTCACCATGATCGTCCATCGCGCTTTCCTTTTTCGGCCCAGAAGGGCAGGTGTCTCTCGCGCGGGAACGGGATGGCACTGTTGGGCACGATGATCAAGAGCTTGATGGCGGCGCTGCTTGCGCTCGGCGCGCTGGCGCTGCCGGCCGGGGCAGCGACGTTCTCGATGAAACGCGGCCTCAATCTCGACCGATGGGTCACCTGGCCCACCGAGGACAAATGGAGCGATCGCCGGGCGATCCTGCCTTATCCGGAGTGGCGCAAATTCCTCAAGCAGGACGACCTCAAGGCGCTCAAGGATGCCGGTCTCGATTTCCTGCGCATGCCGGTCGATCCCTCGCCCTTTCTCTCGGACCGGACCGAAGCGCTTCGCGACGACCTCTATGCCAGCGTGCTCGACTCGGCGCGCATGATCAACCGCGCCGGCCTGAAGGTGATCGTCGACCTGCATCTGATCCCCGCGGGCGGCGACCGCAAGATCGGCATGGGGCAGGTGATGGACGGTCCGGCGACGTTCGACGCCTATGCCGAGGTCGTGCGCAACATGGCAAAGACGCTGGCCCGGGAAGATCCGAAGCAGGTCGCGCTGGAGCTGATGAACGAGCCGATCGTCGATTGCGACGCGAACGGCACCAACCTTTGGCCCGACCGCCAGAAAAAGCTGTTCGCGGCCGCGCGAGCTTCCGCCACCAGGCTCACGCTGATCCTGACCGGCGGCTGCTTTTCAAACGCGGAGTCCCTGGCCAGGATCGACCCCGGGACGATCCCCGACGACAACATCATCTGGACCTTCCATTCCTACGACCCGTTCCTTCTGACACACCAGGGAGCGACCTGGGCCGGCGATTTCATCCAATACGTCACCGGCCTGCCCTATCCGCTCACAGCCGTTCCCAAGCCGCAATTGGACGTGACGCTGGACACGATCCGCGATCGGATCAAGGCCGAGGCGCCCTGGGCGCGGCAGAGCGGCATGCTCGCCTATCTCGACGAACAGGTGGCAGCGATGGACAGTCCCGAAAAGCTGGCCGCCGTCATGGATGCGCCGTTCAGGACGGTCGACGCCTGGGCGAAGGCCAACGGCATCAAGCCTCAGGATATCACGCTTGGCGAATTCGGCATGATCCGCAAGGAATACGGCAACGGCTTCGTCATGCCGGCAGCGTACCGCGCCGCCTATGTGGGCTACATGATCGCCCGCGCCGAGGCGTATGGTTTTTCCTGGTCGGTGTGGAGCTATGGCGGCGCCTTCGGCGTCGTCGATGCGTTCGACGGCGAGAAGGCGGAACCCAATGTGATGGATGTGATCAGGTCGCTGCGGTAAGGCAGCAAACCAAGGCGTACCGAGATTCAGGTCAGGCCGAGTCGAGAATGGCGGGTTCCGAGAACCGGAGCGGAGCGTACTTAAAGTACGTGAGCACCGGAAGCGCAGGAAACCGG
>NZ_RZSA01001075.1:0-2083 GCF_003998075.1 Mesorhizobium sp. M2A.F.Ca.ET.037.01.1.1
GGGGCCGACAGAATCCCCGCCGATGTCGGGCTCCAACACGATCTGCGTCGCCACGGTGCTGCTCGAGACCGGAATGGTGCCGATGCAGGAGCCGGAGACACGCTTCAAGCTCGATATGCCGGGCGGCGTCATCGAGGTCAACGCCGAATGCCGCGACGGCAAATGCCTGTCGATCACCTTCCGCAACGCCCCCGCCTTCGCCGAACGCCTCGACGCGAATATCGAGGTCGAGGGGCTGGGAACGCTGAAGGTGGACATCGCTTACGGCGGCATGTTCTACGCCATCGTCGATGCACCCGCGCTAGGTTTATCGGTTACGCCCGACGAGGCGCGCGAACTGGCCGTGGCCGGCGAGAAGGTTCGCCGCGCCGCGCGCGAGCAGCTCGATGTCGTCCATCCTGAATTCGACAATGTGCGCGGTGTCTCGATCGTGCAGTTCGCCATGCCGTTCCAGGGGCCGGGCAAGGTCACGCGCAACACCTGCATCGTCTCGCCCGGCCGTTCCGACCGCAGCCCGACCGGGACCGGCACCTCGGCCCGCATGGCCGTGCTGCACGCGCGGGGCCAGATGAAGGAAGGGGAGGTGTTGATCCATGAATCGATCATCGGCTCGCGCTTCACCGGCAGAATTGTCGGCTTGACCGAAATCGCCGGACGCAAGGCGATCGTTCCCGAGATCACCGGCCGTGCCTGGATCACCGGCGAGCACAACTACTATCTCGATCCGACAGATCCCTATCCGCAAGGCTATGTGCTGTCGGACACCTGGGGCACCTCGACCTCGGTGACGCAATAGAACTTCTTGCAACGGCGTCGCCTTGGAGCTCGGGCACCCGGAGCCTTTTTGTTCAAACGCAGGGGCATTGCGCTTGCATATGCTCGGCGGACTTGCAGGGAGGCGCCCGCTCTGATTCCCTGCGCTTGGTGGGGATCACCTGATTCGTGTGCTCGTTGCTCCGGTTCCGCATCGTCGTGCGGCGGAGCAGCGGGCGCTTTCGGTAGAAAGATGAAAAAATGACCGCCAAGCCGGAAATCCTGGAGATGAGACCCAAGATTACCGTCGTCGGGGTCGGCGGTGCCGGCGGCAACGCCGTCAACAACATGATCGCCGAAGGTCTGCAGGGCGTCGAGTTCGTCGTCGCCAACACCGACGCCCAGGCGCTCACCATGTCAAAGTCGTCGCGGCTGATCCAATTGGGCGCGCATGTCACCGAGGGCCTGGGCGCCGGGTCCTTGCCCCAGGTCGGAAGTGCGGCCGCGGAGGAATCCATCGATGAGATCATGGATCATCTGGCGGGAACGCATATGTGCTTCATCACCGCCGGCATGGGTGGCGGCACCGGGACGGGTGCCGCGCCCGTGATTGCGCGCGCCGCGCGCGATGCCGGCATTTTGACAGTGGCCGTCGTCACCAAGCCTTTCACGTTCGAAGGCAAGCGCCGGACCCAGGCGGCCGAGGAAGGCATAGAACGCCTGCGCGAAAGCGCCGACACCGTGATCGTCATCCCGAACCAGAACCTGTTTCGGGTCGCCGACGCCAGGACCACCTTCGCCGACGCTTTCGCCATGGCCGATCGCGTCCTCTACGCGGGCGTCGGCTGCATCACGGATCTCATCGTCAAGGAAGGCCTGATCAATCTCGATTTCGCCGACGTGAAATCGGTGATGCGGGACATGGGCCCGGCAATGATGGGAACGGGCGAGGCCTCCGGAGAGGGACGCGCAAGAACGGCAGCCGAGGCGGCGATAGCCAATCCGCTGCTGGACGAAGCCTCCATGACGGGCGCCAGGGGGCTGCTGGTGTCGATCAGCGGCGGTATGGACATGACGCTGTTCGAGGTCGATGAGGCCGCGACGAGGATACGCGAGGAGGTCGACGCCGATGCCGACATCATCGTCGGCGCCATCTTCGACCAGTCCCTGGCCGGGAAGTTCCGTGTGTCGGTCGTCGCGACGGGACTGCGCAAGAGCGCGAGCGTGATGCAGTTCGAGCAGAGGATCGCCTGACCCACCGCGATTCTCGAGCGCGCCGATGGCGCGGCGCAAATAGGCTGATGCCAGCTTCCGACGGCGAATAGATCCC
>NZ_RZSA01001076.1:0-2082 GCF_003998075.1 Mesorhizobium sp. M2A.F.Ca.ET.037.01.1.1
GCTTCCAGGGTGTCGTTCCCGGCAAAGGGCGATACGGACGGTCTATTGCATGGCTGCGGGGTTCATCCACAGGAACTCCCAGACATTGCCATCCGGGTCTTCTATGTGACGGTTGAACATGAAGCCGAGATCCTGTGCCGGGTTGGGATCGGCGCGGCCGCCCGCTGCAACACCTTTCTCGATGACCGCGTTGACCGCGTCCTTGCTGTCGACGGTCAGCGCGATCAGCAATTGGCTCTCGCGCTTGGCATCGCCTATCGGACGGGCTGTGAACTGGCTGTAGTGCTGGTGCGTCAGCAACATGACCCCGATCGAATCGGAGAACATGATCGAGCTGGCCTGGTCGTTCGAGAACTGCGGGTTGAGCGTGCCGCCGATCGCGAGATAAAACTTGGTCGCTGGCTGCAGATCGCGCACCGGCAGATTGAGGAAGAGCATTTGGGTCATCGGGTTGAAACCTCCGTTTCATTGACGGGTACTAGTCAGTCTAGTACTGTCTCGATGGCTATCATACGGGAACGGTACCGTCTAGTACTGATAGAGGGGCGCTATGAAAATTGCTGTTGAGACCAGATCGGCCCGTAAGGATCGTGAGATCATCGAGGCGGCGACCGCCGCCTTCATCGCCAAGGGCTACGATGGGACCAGCATGGAGGAGATCGCCACCAGGGCGAGCGCTTCGAAGCAGACTGTCTACAAGCATTTCACGGACAAGGAGACGCTTTTCACCGAAGTCGTGGAGTCCACCGCTTCTCAGGTCAACGACGTTGTCGAGTCCGTGACGATGCTGCTTTCCGAGGCAAAATTCCTGGAGGGCGGCCTGCAGCAGCTTGCCCGGCGATTGACCACGACGCTGATGAACGACGAGTTGCTGAAGCTCCGGCGTCTGATTATCGCCAATGCCGATCGGATGCCGCAGCTTGGCCGTAGCTGGTACGACAAAGGCTTTGAGCGCATGCTTGCCTCGGTGGCGGAGTGCTTTGAAAAGCTCACCAGCCGAGGCTTGTTGCAGACCGGCGATCCCCGTTTGGCGGCCAGCCATTTCTTTGGCATGCTGCTTTGGATTCCGATGAACGAAGCGATGTTCACCGGAAGCAACCCGCGCTCGAAAGCCGACCTTGAGCGCCACGCCGATGCCTCGGTCGAAGCGTTCCTTGCCGCCTATGGGGCACGCTCGAAATAGTCGCGCCGCCTGGCACGATCTGCGCGGCGCAACGAGCCGCGTTACGTCGCCTGGTGTCGTAGGAGGTCGGCCGGCCTCAGTCAGTTGAGCAGCGCCTGAGAGTCCAACGCGATCGGCTAGGCGACGGCTGAATCGTTCTAGACGGTGCCGGCCCGCGGCGAGGGCAGACGGAAGATCGCCCAACTTGCGGCGGCGAGCGCCGCCATCGTGACCAGCAGCACCGCCAGGCTCGGCAGGTGGAACACCATGTCCCGCCATCTGGGCTCGATCACCGCGCCGGTGCTGAAGGCCTCACCGCTGAACTGGCACAGGATCCAGGACGCGCCGCTGCGCACCATGTCGGCGTCGATGTCGGAAATCAGCACTTTCGCCTGGCGCTCGGCTGCGGGCATCGTCGCCATATAGGTGAGCAGCGCCTTGGCGGTGGCGAGATAGGCGTGGCTGCATTCGTTGAACGGGCTCTCCTCGTCGCCGAGGCTTCCCGGCATCAAGCCCCAGAGGCAGTAGGTGTATTGCAGATTGCCGTGATTGTAGAGCCGCCGGAAGGTCGGGTCGGTCACGGTCTGGCGTTGGGCAAAATCCAGGATGTCGCCACGATAGCGCGCGATCACAGCCATCTGGCCGTGGGTTAGGCTGGGGATCTGGATGCCTGGGGGAGGCGGAGCGGAGGAGCCACTATGCGCCTGCGCCGAGGCTGCCGCCAGCAGGGCGAGCAGCACTGCAACCGAGCAATTCCAGGAAAATTGTGCCGCGGTTTTCCGTCCGGAATTGCGAGAAAACAGAAGACCAAAGCGGCTCAGCCCTCGTGTCGACCGTTGAGCCGCTTTGGCCGCCAGGGCACGGAACCGTGGCGGCCAACGCATGGGAGTTCAAGCGTAGCGGCGGGCGGGGGCGCGCTG
>NZ_RZSA01001077.1:0-2079 GCF_003998075.1 Mesorhizobium sp. M2A.F.Ca.ET.037.01.1.1
CGCTGGAGACGGTGCGCGCCACCATGGGGTCGATCTTCGCCGTGCCGGTCGCGAGAGCAACCGAGCAGGCTTTCCTCGCCTGGCGGCGCGATTTTTCGGGGCTGGTCGTCGGAACGCACCTCAAGGGCGCGGTCGACTATCGGTCCGTCGATTTTTCCAGAGGGCCGGTTCTGTTGCTGATGGGCAACGAGCAGCAGGGGCTGCCCGACAGCCTCGCCGAGAGCTGCGACCGGCTGCTCCGGATCCCCCAGGCCGGCCGCGCCGATTCCCTCAATCTGGCGGTCGCCACCGGCGTGATGCTGTTCGAGATAAGGCGTGGCGCCTTGAAGCTCGACACGATCGAGACGCGATGAGGACTAATAAGTGAAATCCTGGTCCCCTTATGCCCTGCTGGTCGGGATCGCCATTGCGCTCGACCAGTGGATCAAGCAGCTGGTCGAGAACGGTCTCGCCTTTCAAGAAAAGGTCGATCTCCTGCCCTTCCTGGCGCTGTTCCGCACCTACAACACCGGCATCGCCTTCTCGATGTTCCAGTCCTTCGGCGATACCGGCCTGGTGGTGATCGCGGTGCTGGTCGTCGCCTTCGTGCTCTATCTCGCCACGCGCACCCCGGCCGGCCATGTCGTCGCCCGCATCGGCTTTGCGCTCATCATCGGCGGCGCGCTCGGCAACCTCATCGATCGCGCTATTTTCGGCCACGTCATCGACTACATCCTGTTCCACACGCCCGTCTGGTCCTTCGCTGTGTTCAATCTCGCCGACGCCTTCATTTCGGTCGGTGCGGCGCTCGTGGTCTTCGACGAGCTGATCGGCTGGGCCCGCGAAGCCAAACCGCAGGACCCCGGCAATTGACCTCACGCGGTTGAAGCCGCAGAGTTCTCACCAGCCAGAACCGAGGAGAAAACCGTGTCCGACACCTTCAAAGCCATCCTCGTTTCGCGCGATGCCGAAAAGAAGCAGTCGGTCGAGGTCGTCGACCTCACCGAGGCCGACCTGATGGAGGGCGATGTCACCGTCGCAGTCGAGGCGACGACGGTCAACTACAAGGACGGGCTCGCCATCACCGGCAAGGCGCCGGTCGTGCGCCGCTGGCCGCTGGTTCCGGGCATCGATTTCGCCGGCACCGTGATCGACTCTTCCCATGCCGATTGGCGCAAGGGCGACAAGGTAATCTTGAACGGCTGGGGCGTCGGCGAGACGCATTACGGCGCCTATGCCGGCCGGGCCCGCGTCAAGGGCGACTGGCTGGTGCCGCTGCCCGAGGGCATGAGCGCGCACGATGCGATGGCCGTCGGCACGGCTGGCTACACGGCCATGCTCTCCGTCATGGCGCTGGAGCGTCACGGCATCGTGCCGGATCGCGGTCCGGTGGTGGTGACGGGCGCGGCCGGCGGCGTCGGCTCGGTCGCCATCTCGATCCTCTCCAGCCTGGGCTACCACGTCATCGCCTCGACCGGCCGCAACGCCGAGAGCCCCTATCTGATCGACCTCGGCGCGGCCGAGGTGATCTCGCGCGAGGAGCTCAGCCAGCCGGCGAAGCCGCTCGCCAAGGAACGCTGGGCAGGTGGCGTCGATTCGGTCGGCAGCCATACCTTGGCCAATGTCCTGTCGATGACCTCCTACGGTGGCGCAATCGCCGCCTGCGGCCTGGCCGGCGGCATGGACCTGCCGGGAAGCGTCGCGCCCTTCATCCTGCGCGGCGTCTCGCTGCTGGGCATCGATTCTGTGATGGCGCCGAAGCCGGTACGCCTCGAGGCATGGCGACGCATCGGCGCCGACCTTGACTTGAAGAAGCTGTCGACATTGTCGCGCACCATCGGTTTCGACGGCATTGTCGCCGCCGCACGCGACATCGTCGAAGGCAAGATCAGGGGCCGCGTCGTCGTCGACATGTAGCCGGAGGTCGCGGTTCCGCCTGCGCCCGCAGCGCGGCCGGAATCCGCCCGATCGCTAAAATTCGAACGATCCGCCCCAATCTTCCATAATTTCTGTCTGGCATGGTTCCGCGCATGGTCGCGGACTCCCACATCAGGCAGGACAGCAAAGCCGCGGGCGCTGACAGGCCCGACGCGCCGAAGC
>NZ_RZSA01001078.1:0-2076 GCF_003998075.1 Mesorhizobium sp. M2A.F.Ca.ET.037.01.1.1
GATGCGCGCGAGGTGCTGGCGCGGCTGATCGGCGCGGTCGGCGACTGGACGGTGCTCGACAGCTTCCTGATCGAGTATCTGGCGGCGCCGGAAGAGAAGCGCACGGCGATGGCCAGTTCGTTCGCGGCGACCCTCGAAATGGTGCGCGAGGGCAAACTGGAAGTGCGGCAGGACCAGGTGTTCGCGCCGATCTATCTGCGCAGCCGCGCGCAAGGTGCAAAGGCAGTCGAGGTGGTATCATGAGTGAACGCGCAAACGCCTCAGTCATCCCGTTCAGGGTTGAGGATGAGCCGGAAGACGAGATGGCCGAGCAGGGTTCACTCGAAAACCCCGCCGAGCGGCTGCAGCTGTCGGAAGCGGTGCGCATGGCCGAGGCGATCGTTTTCGCCAGCGCCGAGCCGGTCAGCGAAAAGCAGCTTGCCGCGCGCCTGCCTGAAGGCGTCAACATCGCCGCCGCGATGGCCGATCTTCAGCAGATCTATGCCAAGCGCGGCGTCAACCTGGTGCGGGTCGGCGATGCCTGGGCCTTCCGCACCGCAGGCGACCTCGCTTTCCTGATGAGCCGTGACTCTGTCCAGCAGAGAAAGCTGTCGCGCGCGGCGCTCGAAGTGCTGGCGATCATCGCCTATCACCAGCCCGTCACGCGCGCCGAAATCGAAGACATCCGGGGCGTGGAGACCTCCAAGGGCACGCTCGACACGCTGCTCGAAACGGAATGGGTCAGGATGCGCGGCCGCCGCCGCACGCCGGGACGGCCGGTGACCTATGGCACCACCGACGCCTTCCTCGATCATTTCGCGCTGGAGGAGATCCGCGATCTGCCCGGTATGGAAGAGCTGAAGGGCGCCGGCCTGCTCTCGACGCGCATGCCGGCCAATTTCTCGATGCCGGTGCCGCCAGCCGATCCCGACGCGCTCGCCGAGGACGAGGATGAGCTGACCGATATCGACCTCGAGGAGCTCGGGCTGCTGACGCCGCGCGTCACGGAAGAGTGACCTAAAGCGCGTCGCGATCTTTCAGGTTCTTTTCAGGTTCGCTCCACGCGCTTTAGGTTTTTGATTTTACGCATGTCTTTATCCCGAAACCGGTTCCCACTTTCGGGAGACATGCTTTTAGGGAACCGGCACAACTGGTCTAATAGCAAGGCCTGCGCGGATTCGTAGCAAGGCGCTCACGTCGAAAGTGCGTGACATCCGCTAGCCATTTTATCAACTTCATTGCAGTTGTGTTTGAATCCCCGAGCGAAAACGCATAGATCATCGCCGAGGGAAAACATTCGAGAGAGATCGTTATGGGTTCGTTTTCGATTTGGCACTGGATGATCGTGCTGGTCATCGTGCTTCTGGTGTTCGGCCGCGGCAAGATCCCAGAGTTGATGGGCGACATGGCCAAGGGCATCAAGAGCTTCAAGAAGGGCATGGCTGACGACGACGTTGACGACAAGCGTACCGTCGAGCACCGCGCCGACGAGACTGTTTCGCCGGGCAAGGAAAAGGTCAGCAAGAGCTGATCCGATTGTTGGTTTGAGCATGCCGTTGTACCAAAACCGCTTCGCATGTGCGGGCGGCGTGTTCTCGTCGGAATAGATTGTCATGTTCGAAGTCGGTTGGAGCGAACTGCTGGTGATCGCGGTCGTCATGATCGTGGTCGTCGGGCCAAAGGATTTGCCCAACATGCTGCGCACCTTCGGCCGCACCGCGGCGAAACTGCGCGCCATGGCCGGCGACTTCCAGAAGCAGTTCAACGAAGCGCTGAAGGAAGCCGAACTCGATGATGTGAAGAGTTCGATCGACAGTCTCCGCAGCCTCAATCCGATGAACGAGGTGCGTAAGCAGCTCAATCCGTTCGAGCAGGCCGCGGCCGATGTGCGGGCCGGCGTCGACACGATGATGAAGCCCAAACCGGCCGCCGATCCTGCGGCGCCGGCTGCAGACACGCCGCAACCCGCTGAGCCGCTCAAGAACGGCGCGACGGACATGCCCGGCGTCGGCGCAACCGAGCCCGCCCCGGCCGCTCCGACCTTCCCGGCCATGACGAACGCCTCGGTCACCGCCTCGGTTTCGGATGCGCCTGTGG
>NZ_RZSA01001079.1:0-2074 GCF_003998075.1 Mesorhizobium sp. M2A.F.Ca.ET.037.01.1.1
GTTTGTCGACGTGGCCGAGGAACTGGCCATCGAGCGCGCGAAAAAGCTGTTCGGCTGCAACTTCGCCAATGTCCAGCCGAATTCGGGCAGCCAGATGAACCAGGCGGTGTTCCTGGCGCTGCTCCAGCCCGGCGACACCTTCATGGGGCTCGACCTGAATTCGGGCGGCCATCTCACCCACGGCTCGCCGGTCAACATGAGCGGCAAGTGGTTCAAGGTCGTCTCCTACGGCGTGCGCAAGGATGATCACCTCCTAGACATGGACGCGATCGAGAGGGCCGCGCATGAGACCAAGCCGAAGCTGATCCTGGCCGGCGGCACCGCCTATTCGCGCATCTGGGACTGGAAGCGTTTCCGCGAGATCGCCGATTCGATCGGCGCTTATCTCATGGTCGACATGGCGCATATCGCCGGGCTCGTCGCCGGCGGCGTGCACCCGTCGCCGCTGCCTTATGCCCATGTCGTGACCACGACGACCCACAAATCCCTGCGCGGCCCGCGCGGCGGCATGATCCTGTGCAACGACGAGGAAATCGCCAAGAAGATGAACTCGGCGGTGTTCCCGGGCTTGCAGGGCGGTCCGCTGATGCATGTCATCGCCGCCAAGGCGGTGGCGCTCGGCGAAGCGCTGAAGCCGAGCTTCAAGGCTTATGCGGAGAGCGTCGTCGCCAACGCCAAGGCGCTTGCGTCCAGCCTACAGGAGACCGGCCTCGACATCGTATCGGGCGGTACCGACAACCATTTGATGCTGGTCGATCTTCGTCCGAAGAACGCCACCGGCAAGCGCGCGGAGGCGGCCCTCGGCCGCGCCAACATCACCTGCAACAAGAACGGGATCCCGTTCGATCCGGAAAAGCCGTTCGTCACCTCGGGCGTGCGCCTCGGCACGCCGGCCGGCACAACGCGCGGCTTCGGCCAGGCCGAATTCCGCGAGATCGGCAAGCTGATCGCCGAGGTGCTGGACGGGCTGAAGGTGGCGAATTCCGACGAAGGCAATGCAGCGGTCGAGGCCGCGGTGAAGGCCAAGGTCACGGCGCTGACCGACCGCTTCCCGCTCTACCCCTACCTCGGTTGATCCTTCCGCCGGCTGTTAGCCCTCGGTTGACCGGGCGCCGCGCGTCATCTTTTATCCTCGCGCTTCGCGCCGCTCCCTGATCGGGCGGCGCGCTTACCGGAGACTTGATGATGCGCACTTTCCACCTTGTCGCCTTGGCCTTGTCAGGCTCGCTGACCGCCTTCGCCCTGACCGGCGCAATTGCTCAGGAGCAGACGCAGTCCGCCTCCGACATGCCGGCCACCAAAACCTTCGGCAGGTGGACCACCATCATCGATACGCTCGATACCGGACAGGACGCACACAAAACCTGCGCCGCCTCGACGGCTTTCGTCGATGGCGACGGCAACGCCGGCTCCCTGACCCTGTCGATCTCGACCGGCGACGCGCTGCCGCCGGATGCCTATCCGGCCATCATGTTCATCATCGACAACAAGACCCTGCCGACGGGCGACAAGATCGCCGCGACTTTCGGCGACCCCGGCGTGAAGGTCGCCGCGACCGTAAGCTCCAACGCGGCCGCGGGCGGCCGTCCGAGCTGGATGGTCGACAACCAGGCCAAGACCAGCCTTGCTTTGCTGCGCGCCATGCGCAAGGTGACGTCGCTCGACGTGACCTTCGGCAAGCAGCAGGTCACCAGCATCCCGATGGACGGCTTCACCAAGGCCTATCGCAATCTCGGCACCTCCTGCGGGTTTTCGACCAAGGATGTCGCGCCCTGACACTGTCGGCCGGCGGGGTAAGCCGCTGGCAATCTTGCTTATGCATCGCTATCTCTGAGGCATAAAAGGCTCTAAGCCTGTCGCCCACAGAATCGCGAACCCAAGGCTCTCCATGCGCTGCCCCTATTGCCAGTCCGAAGATACGCAGGTGAAGGATTCGCGTCCCGCCGAGGATGGCGCGGCGATCCGCAGGCGGCGGGTGTGCCCGGATTGCGGCGGCCGCTTCACCACCTTCGAGCGCGTCCAGCTGCGCGACCTCGTCGTCGTCAAGAAGTCCGGCCGCAAGGTGCCTTTCGAC
>NZ_RZSA01000107.1:0-10727 GCF_003998075.1 Mesorhizobium sp. M2A.F.Ca.ET.037.01.1.1
GCTGGGCGGCGCGCAGCTCAACTGCAGCCACGTGCAACCCAAGGCGCCGCCGCAATTCTGCACCTTCAGCTGGGCACTGCACACGATGACCAGCGACCAGAAAATCGTCGAAGGCAGCTTCTCGCTGCCGCCCGGCGCGTCGAACGTCCAGGTCTATCAGGGCAGCGGATTCGACAGCGCCCTTTCCAACCCGATCGTGATCTGCCGCGGCAATCATTGAACAGTTGTGCCGGGGCCGGATCACGTTAGTTTGATCGGACGTTGACCGCGCCGGAACGCATTGTCTTTCTGTTTTTACGCAATTCCGGACGGAAAAACCGCTCACACTTTTCCTGGAATTGCTCTAGCCACGGAGGGACCGCGATGACCGGACCCAATCCCAACATCAAGCATCCGATCGCGACGTATCCGCGCGTCGGCTTCCTGAAGGGGCTGGTGACGTCGCCCAACATCGAGATCGGCGACTTCACCTACTATGACGATCCCGATGGTCCCGACAAATTCGCCCAGAAATGCGTGCTGCACCACTATGACTTCATCGGTGACCGGCTGGTGATCGGCAAGTTCTGCGCCATCGCGGAAGGCGCGCGCTTCATCATGAACGGCGCCAACCATGCCATGTCCGGCTTCTCGACCTATCCGTTCAACATCTTCGGCCACGGCTGGGAGGAAGGGTTCGATCCTGAGACCTGGTCGAAGGAGATCCGCGGCGACACGAACGTCGAAAATGACGTGTGGATCGGCATGGATGCGGTGACCATGCCGGGCGTCAGGATCGGCAATGGCGCCATCGTTGCGGCGAAATCGGTTGTCACACACGACGTGGCGCCTTATGCGATCGTCGCCGGCAATCCGGCAAGGACAGTGAAGATGCGCTTCGACGAATTCACGGTGCGGCGGCTTTTGAAGGCGGCCTGGTGGGACTGGCCGGTCGACAAGATCAGCCGCAATCTCAACGCTATCCGCGGCGTCGACATTGCAAGACTGGAGGCAGCGGCTTGAGCGCACCCGACACGAAAAGCGACAAGATGGCGGTTGATCCGGAGCTGTTCACCCGCGGCTGGATCTTCATCCGCGGCGTGCCATCGATGAAGTTCCTGCCGCCGGAAGGCCCGCCGGAGATCGCCTTCGCCGGCCGCTCCAATGTCGGCAAGTCGTCGCTGATCAACGCGCTGGTCGGACACAAGGGCCTGGCGCGCACCTCGAACACGGCGGGGCGCACGCAGGAGCTCAACTATTTCGTGCCGGACGGGTTCTCCGGCGAAGGCGCCGACCTGCCGCCGATGGCGCTGGTCGACATGCCCGGCTACGGCTATGCCAGCGCGCCGAAGGACAAGGTCGATGAGTGGACGAAGCTCATCTATGAATATCTGCAGGGCCGCGTGACGCTGAAGCGCGTCTATGTGCTGATCGACGCGCGCCACGGCATCAAGGCCAAGGACGAGGAAGTGCTGACCCTGCTCGACAAGGCGGCAGTGTCCTACCAGGTGGTGCTGACCAAGACCGACAAGATCAAGGCCGCCGGCGTGCCGAGGCTGATCGAGGAGACGCTGGCCAAGATCAAGAAGCGGCCGGCCGCTTTTCCCGTGGTCCTGGCGACATCATCGGAAAAAGCCTCGGGTCTCGACGAGTTGCGCGCCGCGATCGTGCTGGTGGCGAACGGCGGCTGACGCCGTCCGCCTGAGGCCGATCAGCCGCGAATCACTCCGTCTCTTCGCGTTCGGGCTCGCGATCGCGCCGGCCGGTGAGGATCTCGCGCTTGCCGACATGGTTGGGGGCGCCGACCAGACCTTCCTTCTCCATGCGCTCGACCAGCGAGGCGGCGCGGTTGTAGCCGACGCCGAGGCGCCGCTGGATGTAGGAGGTCGAGCATTTCTTGTCGCGCTTGACCACCTTGACCGCTTCCTCAAAGAGCGCATCGCCATCCTCCTCGGCGATCGCGCTCTTGTCGAAGACCGGGCCGGCATCGGCCGCCTCTTCAGCCTCCTCTTCGTCGGCGGTGACGGTGTCGAGATATTCAGGACGCCCCTGCGCTTTCAGATGCGCCACGACATGCTCGACCTCGAGATCGGAAACGAAAGGACCGTGCACGCGCGAAATGCGTCCGCCGCCGGCCATGTGCAGCATGTCGCCCTGGCCGAGCAGCTGTTCGGCGCCCTGCTCGCCCAGGATCGTGCGGCTGTCGATCTTGGACGTAACCTGGAAGGAGATGCGGGTGGGGAAATTGGCCTTGATCGTGCCGGTGATGACGTCGACCGAGGGGCGCTGCGTAGCCATGATCAGGTGGATGCCCGCGGCGCGCGCCATCTGCGCCAGTCGCTGGATGGCGCCTTCGATCTCCTTGCCGGCCACCATCATCAGGTCGGCCATCTCGTCGACGATGATGACGATATAGGGCATCGGCGCGAGGTCGATCACGCGTTCCTCGAACAGCGGCTCGCCGGTGCCCTTCTCGAAACCTGTCTGCACCCGCATGGTCACGACCTCGCCCTTGTCGCGGGCGCTTGCCGCGCGCTGGTTGTAGCCGTCGATGTTGCGCACGCCGAGGCGCGCCATCTTGCGGTAGCGGTCCTCCATCTCGCGCACCGCCCATTTGAGCGCCGTGACCGCCTTCTTGGGATCGGTGACGACCGGCGTCAGAAGGTGCGGGATGCCGTCATAGACGGAGAGTTCCAGCATCTTGGGATCGACCATGATGAGGCGGCATTCCTCCGGCTTCATTCGGTAGAGTAGCGACAGGATCATGGTGTTGATGGCGACCGACTTGCCGGAACCGGTGGTGCCCGCCACCAACAGATGCGGCATCTTGGCGAGCTCTGCGATGACCGGTTCGCCGCCGATCGTCTTGCCGAGGCCGAGCGCCAGCTTGCAGGAGGTGTTGCGGAAACCGGCCGATCCATCAGCTCGCGGAAATAGACCGTTTCGCGCGTCTCATTGGGCAATTCGATGCCGATCACATTGCGGCCCGGCACCACGGCGACGCGCGCCGAGATCGCCGACATCGAGCGGGCGATGTCGTCGGCAAGGCCGATGACGCGGCTGGATTTCACGCCCGGCGCCGGCTCGAACTCATAGAGTGTGACGACCGGACCCGGCCGGACATGGATGATCTCGCCTTTGACGCCGAAATCCTCCAGCACGCTCTCGAGCAGATCGGCATTCTGCTCCATGCGCTCCTGCGACATGTAGAAGCCCTGGCCTTCCGGCGGCATCTGCAGGAGCTCCTCGGAGGGAAGCTCATAGCCGACGGAAGCCGGCAACGGCACGACCTCGCCGGCAATGGGCAAGGAGGGTGCCTGCCTCGCCATCCTTGCGCTTGCCGGTGCCGGAGTCGTGATGGCCTCGGCAGGTATCGGCTGGGCGGCCACTTGGGACGGCGTCGGCGCCGGAGCAGGGCTTATATCCGCCGCGTTGGAGCGCCACTCGATGACCCGATAGAGTGATGTCGCCTCGCCCATGAAGGCGGCGCGAGGCGGCATCGGTCGCGCCGCCGGCGCCGGCATCGGCCTGACGGGCGGCGACACTGGCACTGCGGAGGCCTGGCCCGCTTCATTCAGGCGCGTCCGCGCCAGGCGCTCGGCGAGGAAGGGCATGCCGAATTCGAAGAAGGCGTGATCGGAAAGATAGGACCAGCGCAGTCCGCTCGGGCGCGGCTTTTGTGCCGGAGCGGCGGTGGGCTGGAGCGGCGCAGCGGGAGCGACGGGCGTGGCGGCGGAAGGCGCGATGACCGGTTTCGCTTGCGCCGGCGCCGCGGCTCGAGCCGCAGGAATCGTCCGAACTGAATTGGCTGGCGGCGGAGCCGGCGGTGCAGGCCGGACGGGCTCGCGGGCCGGTGTCCTGGCCGGCGCGGCATCTTCCTGCGGGGCGGCTCGCCGGGCGAGATCGGTGTCCGGTGTGCGGGTGAACCGCACATTGGGCGCAAGGAAAAAATAGTCCTGCCAAGCCGGGCGGCTGAACTCGCCATCGTCCGATTCGCTCGCCGGCGCGACGCGCAACGCGACCACCTGCCCAGTTTGCGTCTGCGGAACCCCGCTCCGGCGCCCGTCCGCGCCGTGATCGTCGTCGCCCTGATAAGCGGAAGCGCCGGAAAGATTGGCACGGGGAAAGCGCATGGATGTCATACTCGAGACTCGCCGATTGAACGTCCCCCGAGACATAGGAAGCGATGGTTAACAGGTCCTTCCGAATGCGCGTGCCGGAGGGATGCCTACCAATATTTTCAGAGGGGTCGGGGGGACGATCGCGACGAGCGTCACAAGACACGGCGAGGCCTCCCAGCCTTGCTTCGCACGCTTTGGGATTCACATGCCCGGAGTGGTCAGGCCGATTGCAGCGCCTTTTCCTCGGCGAGGAATTTTTCCGTGCCGTAGGCCTTGAGGAAGACGTCGACGCCGGATTTCACGATACGCTCGATCTCGGCCTGGGTCGGCGCCTTGGTGCGGTAGGAAAAGATGCACTGGCGAAACAGGCCGGCGAGGCAAAGCTCGGTGAACTGATAGGCGGCAACGTCGACATCGTCGATCTTGAGCAGGCCGCGTTCAATGGCTTCATTGAGGAAAGCCATGACCTTGTCATGGCCCCGCTTCGGGCCGCGCTCGTAGAAACGCGCGCCGAGCTCGGGAATCCGGTCGGCGGCGCCGACGACGGTGCGCTGGGCCTGGATGACCTTGGCCGAAGTGATCTTGATCGAAAGCGCCATGCCGAACTTCACCAGCGTCTTGCGCAGGTCCTCGAAATGATCGAGCACCTCATACAAGTTCTTGAAGATGGTGCCGCGTTCTTCCTCGATGAGAGCCTCGAACAGCTCTTCCTTGTTTTCGAAATAGACGTAGATCGTGCCCTTGGAGACGCCGGCCTCGCGCGTGATGTCGTTCATCGAGGCGGCCTCGAAGCCTTTGTCTATGAAGACGCGGCGGGCGCCTTCGATGATCTGGGCGCGCTTGACTGGGTCCTGCCCGGCTGCCGGCCGGCCCTTGCGTAAGTCGAGCAGATCGCTATCGGCTGTCGTGTCGACCATGGAAGTCATTCCTTGAAAATATTTCGAACCACTCGGTTCGATTTCCTCTTGATATGGTCCTCTTTCCGCGCTATGTCAATCACCAATTCGAACCGAACGGTTCAGTATGACTGACATCCAGAGAGATACCCATGTCCTCCAACGCGCCCGCCACCGCCGAAGTCCGCACGTTTCCCAACGCCAAGGTCCAACCGTCGACCGAGGCTCCGGAAATCCCTGTCCAGCCCGCCGCCCCGGTTGCCGCGCCCGCGGGTGAAGCACCCGCCAAGAAGAAGCGTTCGGTGCGCTCTTTCCTTTTGCCGGTCATCGGCCTCGCCCTGCTCGGCGCCGGTTCCTACTATGGCTATAACTACTGGACCGACGGCCGGTTCATGATCTCCACCGACGACGCCTATGTCCAGGCCGACATGTCGTTCGTGTCGCCGAAAATCTCCGGTTATATCGACAAGGTGCTGGTGAGCGAGAACCAGCAGGTCAAGGCCGGCGATCCGCTGTTCGTCATCGACAATGGCGACTACAGAATAGCCGTCGCCCAGGCCGAAGCGCAGATCGCCACGCTGGCGAAGACGCTCGACCGCATCGACGCGCAGACCAAGGCCGCGCAGGCCTCGCTGTCGCAGGCCGAGGCGCAGAAGGTCGCCGACCAGGCCGCCGCCGACAATGCCGGCCGCGCCCAGGTGCGCGCCGCGCAACTGCTCAAGACCCATGTCGGCACGCAGGCGCAGCTCGACGACGCCCAGACCGCGCTCGACCAGGCCAAGGCGGCGCTTGTCGGCGCCGATGCGCAGATCGCCGCGGCGCAGGCCAATATCGGCGTTCTGAAAGCCCAGCGCGCGGAATCGGCCTCGACGCTCGCCTCGCTGCAGCTCACCCGCGACAAGGCCCAGCGCGACCTCTCCTTCACCGTGCTGAAGGCGCCCTATGACGGCGTCGTCGGCAACCGCTCGGTCGAGCAGGGCGACCTCGTCAGCCCCGGCCAGAAGCTTGCCGTCGTCGTGCCGATGGACAAGCTCTACATCGTCGGCAACTTCAAGGAGACGCAGCTCGGCCGCATGGTGCCCGGCGAGAAGGTCCGCATCACCGTCGACGCGATCGACGGCCAGAGCTTCGAAGGCACGGTCTCCTCGCTGGCGCCGGCTTCGGGCGCGGTGTTCTCGCTGTTGCCGCCGGAAAACGCCACCGGCAACTTCACCAAAGTGGTGCAGCGCGTGCCCGTGCGCATCGACGTGCCGGCCGACGTCTTGAAGACCGGCAAGCTGCGCGCCGGCCTCAGCGTCGTCGTCGCCGTCGACAGCCGTACCGCGCCGGCCTCGACGACCAACTGATTGGGGGGCGGTTCGGTGGCCAATCGAGCGCCGAGCCGCCCAGCCTGCTTTATCCGTTTCGACGCAATTCCGGAGCGCCACGCGCTTGTCTTCGAGAATTGCTTAAGGAGGCCATGACATGGCAACCGCAACCATCACCGCAGGATCAATGCCCGCACGTCCGGCAGCCGCCGCGCCGGCCCTGCCCGCGGACCATATGCCGGTGCGCCGCGTCATCGCCTTCCTGGCGATGGTGTTCGGCATGTTCATGGCGATCCTCGACATCCAAATCGTCTCGGCATCGCTGTCGGAAATCCAGGCCGGGCTCAGCGCCAGCTCCGATGAGATCCCGTGGGTGCAGACCGCCTATCTGATCGCCGAGGTGGTGATGATCCCGCTGTCGGGCTTCCTCAGCCGCATGCTGTCGACGCGCGTGCTGTTTACCGCCGCGGCCGCCGGCTTCACCGCTGCCAGCGCGCTGGCAGCGACGGCCACCAATATCGACCAGATGATCGTCTACCGCGCCATCCAGGGTTTCATCGGCGGCGGCATGATCCCCAGCGTGTTCGCAGCCGCCTTCACCATCTTCCCGCCTTCCAAGCGCGCCGTCGTCTCGCCGATGATCGGCCTGGTGGCGACGCTGGCGCCGACGATCGGCCCGACGGTCGGCGGCTATATCAGCCATGCCATGTCCTGGCACTGGCTGTTCCTGATCAATGTCGTGCCCGGCATTTTGGTGGCGACTGCCGCCTGGGCGCTGATCGATTTCGACAAGCCCAACCTGAAGCTGTTCTCCAAGTTCGACTGGTGGGGCCTGGCCGGCATGGCCGCCTTCCTCGGCTGCATGGAATATGTGCTGGAGGAAGGCCCGAACCATGACTGGCTGCAGGAGCCGGCCGTGTTTGCCTGCGCCATCATCATGACCATAGGCGGCGTCATCTTCTTCTGGCGCGTCTTCACCGCCGAGGAGCCGATCGTCGACCTGAGGGCCTTCAGCAACATCAACTTCGCCTTCGGTTCGCTGTTCTCCTTCGTCGTCGGCATCGGCCTTTACGGGCTCACCTACCTCTATCCGGTGTTCCTGGGACGCATCCGCGGCTACGATTCGATGATGATCGGCGAGGCGCTGTTCGTCAGCGGCCTGGCGATGTTCTTCACCGCGCCGGTCGCCGGCATCCTGTCGAACAAGATCGATCTCAGGCTGATGATGATGATCGGCTTCGCCGGCTTCGCCACCGGCACCTGGTGGATGACGCATCTCACCGCCGACTGGGATTTCTACGAACTCTTGATCCCGCAGATCCTGCGCGGCTGCTCGATGATGCTGTGCATGGTGCCGATCAACAACATCGCGCTCGGCACTTTGCCGCCGGAACGGCTGAAGAATGCGTCCGGCCTATTCAACCTGACCCGCAATCTCGGCGGTGCCGTGGGCCTCGCGCTGATCAACACGGTGCTGATCGACCGCAACGCTTTCCACTATGCGCGGCTTGCCGAGCATGTGCAGTGGGGCAGCCAGGCCGCACAGACCAAGCTGCAGAACATGACGCTGAACTTCGAGCAGACCGCGGGCCTCGACGCGGGCAGCGCGGCGATGTCGAAACTGTCGGGCATGGTGCACCAGCAGGCGGCGCTCTTGTCCTTCATGGACGTGTTCATGATGCTGACCGTGCTGTTCGCCTCGCTTGGATTCTTCGTGCTGTTCATCAACAAGCCGGCCCAGCAGGGCGGCGGTGGCGGCGGAGGCCATTGAGGAGCCGGAACCCCCGCCTGGTCTCCTCAACATGTGACCCCGGAAATCGGCGACGATTTCCGGGGTCATTCTTTTTGGAGAAATCGCATAGGGCGCTCCCCCTCACCCAGCCTCCGCTTCACTCGGCTGACCATTCCGGGGCGAGCCACGGATCTCGCCCGTCCTTCGGACCCCCGAGGGGAGAGGAGACTGTCGGCGCCGGCGCCAATCTCTTCTCCCCTGGGGGAGAAGGTGGCCGCGAAGCGGCCGGATGAGGGGGCGGCGCTACCCTATGCGATTGAGCTGTGTTGGCGCCGGGGGACCGCTCAAGCCGCGGCCGGCTTGAAGCTCAGCGCCACGCCGTTGATGCAATGGCGCAGGCCTGTGGGCGCCGGGCCATCGTCGAAGACATGGCCGAGATGACCGCCGCAGCGGCGGCAATGCACCTCGGTGCGCGTCATGCCGAGTGAATTGTCCACGGTCTTGCCGATGGAGTTGGCGATCTCCTGCCAGAAGCTCGGCCAGCCGGTGCCGGAATCGAATTTCGTCTCCGACGAATAGACCGGCAGGTCACAGCCGGCGCAGGCGAAGATACCCTTGCGATGCTCGTTGAGCAGCGGACTGGTGCCGGGATATTCCGTGCCCTGCTTGCGCAGCACGTCGAAAGCCTCGTCCGAAAGAATGGCGTGCCATTCGGCGTCGGTCTTGGTGACCTCGAACGTTTCGGCGGCGAGATCGGGTTTCGGTCCGCCGGCGCGCAGCATCGCTGCGGATCCGACGATGAGAGCGGTGGCGGCCGCCCCGCTCCAGAGAAAATCGCGACGGTTCATGGCCGTTCCTCCTGACGCATTTTGCCAAGATAGAGCCCGGCCCGGAAATCAAAAGCCGGTGACGCCCCATCCGTTCGTCTTGGTGATGCAGTTCCGCGCCGCCCTTGCGGGACGGCGCGGAGCACACCCTTGCCGGCGGCGCGGATCTTGGATGTCGCGGCCGGCGCTCAGCCATGTCTTCGCCGGCCAGGCCCGCTTCGTTACATCTTCGGCAAGAGAACCTTGTCGATGACGTGGATGACGCCGTTCGACTGGCGGACATCGGCGATGGTGACGTGGGCGACATTGCCGTTCTCGTCGGTGACGGTGACCTTGCCCTTCTCGGCTTTCAGCGTCAGCTCGCAGCCGCCGACGGTCTTGACCTGGTGGGCGCCGCCATCGGCCTTCGCCATCTTGGCCACGTCGGCGGCCAAGGCCTTGGCGGCGACGACATGGCAGGTCAGCACCTTGGTCAACTTGTCCTTGTTCTCGGGCTTGAGCAGCGTGTCGACCGTGCCGGCGGGCAGCGCCGCGAAGGCTTCGTTGGTCGGCGCGAAGACGGTGAACGGACCGGCGCCCTGCAGCGTGTCGACCAGGCCGGCAGCCTTGACGGCGGCGACCAGCGTGGTGTGGTCCTTCGAATTGACGGCGTTCTCGATGATGTTCTTCTTGGCGTACATCGGCGCGCCGCCGACCATCGGATTGGCATAGGCAGCGGCGCCGAGCGCGGAAAGGCCGAGCGTAGAGGCGAGCAAAAGGGTGGCGAGTTTACGCATTGTGTCAGTCTCCTCGGGTTGTTTTTCCCATTCTTGGGAACGTGAGGAGATACGGGTGCGCCGAAAATCTAGTTTCACGCCCGTCGCAAGATTTTTTCTTCATGCGGTTTATTTGATCCGCGCCGCTCATGACGTCGGCAGACTTTCCCTGCCTTCGGCAGAAATAGGATAAACTGCGATTGGTCTTTATAGGCGTGATTATGCCGAAGCGGGGATCAGATGCCCTTCAGGTCACCCGCGGCGACGACAGGGCCGGTCGGCTGGCCGGTCGGCGAACCGCCCGAAGGCTCGAGGCTGACGGCGAGCACGGCGCCCTGCGCCAGCTTCTGCTGGACAGCCGGGGTAACGGCCATGCGCGCGGTCTGGCCGGTGGGGATAACGCCCATCGAGACCGGCGCGTTCTTGCCTTCGATCATCCACAGCTCGAAGTCCTTGCCGGCGGCGTGATCGCCGGAGACCAGCGACAGGCCGACCTCATGGCGGGCGGCGTCATAGACGGCGAGGTATTTGACGTTGCTGTTGTCGGCGGCCAGCGACGCGACCAGCCTGGTTCCGGGCGGCTGAACCGGCGGATTGACGTAAGGCAGGGCGGCATAGACAGCGAGGGCGGCAATGGCCGCGACGGCGAGGCCGCGCCAGAAGGCAAGGCTTGTCCACAGGCTGCCAATGGGCGCGCCGGATGTGGAAGCCGTCGACGCGAAGAGGCGCCGGTCGATCGCCACCTTGACCGACGCCGGCGGCTCGACCGCGGCATAGGCGGCGGCCATCGGCGCGAAATGGACCTCCCAGGCATCGACCAGGCGGGCGAACGCCGTCTCGGTGTCGATGCGGCGGGACGCGATCTGCCGTTCGTCGGCTGGCAGAACGCCGAGAACGTATTCGGCGGCGAGCAGGTCGTCGCCTCCGCGTTCCGGTCCGTTGTCTTCCGCCAGTGTCATCTTTCCAGGCATTCCCTCAGTTTGAGCAGGCTTCGCCGCAGCCAGGTCCGCATCGTGTTCAGCGGAACCTTGAAGCGCTCCGCCAGCTCGGCATAGCTTTCGCCGTTCAAATAGGCGCCCCGGACGGCCGCCGCCCGGTCTTCTTCAAGTT
>NZ_RZSA01001080.1:0-2073 GCF_003998075.1 Mesorhizobium sp. M2A.F.Ca.ET.037.01.1.1
GCGCGCGACGATGGCAGGATCGAGGCCTGGTCCGGGCCGACCGATATCTTCATCACGCCCGGCTACCGCTTCCGCACCGCCGACATGTTGATGACCAATTTCCATCTGCCGCGCTCGACACTGTTCATGCTGGTCTCAGCCTTCAGTGGGCTGGAGACGATGCGCTCGGCCTATGCGCATGCCATCGAGAACCGCTACAGGTTCTATTCCTATGGCGATGCCAGCCTGCTTTACCGAGCGGAGACGAGCGATGGACGATGATCTCAACGGCATGGACCGCAATAGGCTGATCGCGGAAGTGAGGAAGCTGCGCGCCGGCATCCGCGCGCATCGCGACACGACCGGGCATGATCTGTGCTGGCATCATCCCGACCTCTGGGACCTTTTGCCGGAAAAGACCGAGCCGTCGATCGCCGTGCCGCCATGGCCGAAATTCATGCGCGGCTGCATCCGCTACCGGCAGTCGCTCGACGAGCAGGCGCCCGATGCGCCGGTGCACGACAAGGAATTCAATGGCTGAGACTTTTTCCTTCAAGGTGCTTGCCAGCGACGGCAAGGCCAGGCGCGGTCTTGTCTCGATGCCGCGCGGCGAAATCCGCACGCCGGCCTTTATGCCGGTCGGCACCGGCGGCACCGTCAAAGCTATGTATATGGACCAGGTGCGCGGCGTCGGCGCCGACATCATTTTGGGCAACACCTACCATCTGATGCTGCGGCCAGGCGCCGAGCGCGTAGCCAGGCTCGGCGGCCTGCACGAGTTCGCGCGCTGGCCGCATCCGATCCTGACCGACAGCGGCGGCTTCCAGGTCATGTCGCTGTCGAAGCTCCGTAAACTGACCGAACAGGGCGTCACCTTCCGCTCGCATATCGATGGCGCACCTTATGAAATGTCGCCGGAGCGGTCGATCGAGATCCAGGGACTGCTCGATTCCGACATCCAGATGCAGCTCGACGAATGCACAGCGCTTCCGGCCAAACCTAAGGAGATCGAGCGCGCCATGGAATTGTCGCTGCGCTGGGCCGAGCGCTGCAAGATTGCGTTCGGCGATCAGCCGGGCAAGGCGATGTTCGGCATCGTCCAGGGCGGCGACAGCGCGCCGATGCGCGTGCGTTCGGCGCAGGCGCTGAAGGCGATGGATCTGAAAGGCTATGCCGTCGGCGGGCTGGCGGTCGGTGAGCCGCAGTCGGTGATGCTGGAGATGCTCGACATCACCTGCCCGGAATTGCCGGCCAACAGACCGCGCTATCTGATGGGCGTCGGCACGCCGGACGATATATTGAAATCGGTAGCCCGCGGCATCGACATGTTCGACTGCGTGATGCCGACGCGGGCCGGCCGGCATGGCCTCGCCTATACGCGCCGCGGCAAGGTCAATCTCAGGAATGCCCGCCATGCCGACGATCCGCGGCCGCTCGACGAGGAAAGCGATTGCCCTGCGGCGCGCGATTACTCGCGCGCCTATCTGCATCACCTGGTGCGCTCGCAAGAGTCGCTCGGAGCGATGCTGCTGACCTGGAACAACCTGTCCTATTATCAGAAGCTGATGCAGGACATCCGGGCAGCCATCGAGGCGCAGGCTTTTGAAGCGCGCGCCGCCGAGATCGCCGAAGGCTGGGCGAGGGGCGACATCCAGGCGATCTAAAGCGCGTCGCAGTCCTTCGGATTCGCTCGATGCGCTTCAGGTCTTTGACTTACGCATGTCTTTATCCCGAGACCGGTTCCCACTGTCGGGAGACATGCTCTAGCCGCTGGTCCCGCCGATTGACGGACGTTCTGCCTAGGAGCAGAATCTTGTCTTGAGGGATCAGCCATGGCTGTGACGTTCGATTTCGCCGGCAAGACGGCGATCGTGACCGGTGGGTCGAGGGGCATCGGCAAGGCCGTGGCCATGCAACTGGCGCGATCGGGATGCGACGTCTGGATATGGGATGCCGATCCAGCGCCACTCGACGGAACCCGCAGCCAAACGGTGGATGTAACCAAGGCAGGCGATATCGGAAAAGCCCTGAGCGAAGTGATCGCCGAGAGCGGCCGGGTCGATATTCTCGTTAACAATGCGGGCTATCTCGGGC
>NZ_RZSA01001081.1:0-2069 GCF_003998075.1 Mesorhizobium sp. M2A.F.Ca.ET.037.01.1.1
CACCATGGAGAAGGCCGGCGCCATCGCATCCTTCGAGAAGCGGAACGCCGAGCAGCGCCCCTGGGCCTGACATTCTGAACGTAGTGGCCCGGCCGTTCGCGGCCGGGTTCGTGGCGACTGAGTGGAGGGGACAGTCATGACACGCTCGCTTCTGGCCGCTTCGGTGGCAATCCTTCTCGCCACGATCGGCACCCACGCGCAGACCACCGCGCCGGCCGCGTCCGACCAGCCGGCTGCCGATCAAGGCACGGCCGACCAGGGCAGCGACCAGGCTGCGTCGGAGGACGACAAGCAGGCGCCGATTCCGTTCGAGGGCGGGCAGCTCACCATCACGCAGCCGGAGCAGGACGGCGAGAAGGTGCTGTCCTATGACGGCAAGCAGCTGGCCAGCAATTACGACGTCTTCTTCGACAAGATCGTCAAGATCGGCGACGTGAACGTCGCGCTCGTCGATGTCGGCGACGGCGGCAATCAATGCGGCCCGGCCAAGGTCATCGTCTGGAAGAAGGACGGCGAGATTGAGACCACCACGGTCGAGCAGGACGAATGCGGCGCGCCGCCGGCCGCCGTCTCCGACAGCGCCATCTATTTCGTGCCCTACCTTTTGCCAGGCGATTCCAAGCCGGTGCTGCAATGGTCGCCCACGGAAGGGCTGACGACCTCCGGCAACCTGACCTACACGCCGGAGCCCGGCACCGACTGGAAGGATGTCGACCCGTCAAAATACGACAACATCATCGACGCCTTCCACAATGAGGCGGTCTACAAGGCCGGCCAGGCGCTGCTGGGCAACGACATGCCCGACATGGCGACCAGCCTGCTGGTTGGCGGCGGCACCGAAAAGACGGCATCAGGCGCCTTCTACGCCACCGGCTGCGTGCCGCATGACTGCGGCGGCAATGACGGCTTCATGGCGGTCGACCCGGCCAAGCAGAAGGTCTATTTCGCCCGCCGCGGCGACAATGGCGAGCCGCAGGCCTGGCCGCCGGTCAAGGACTGGCCGGCGGATATCAAGAAGGCCTATGAGGATGCTCAGGGTTCGGGGAATTAGGCCGATTTGTGCCGGGTAGCGATCCTTCGCGCCGCGCTGTCCCGCCAGCATCGCGTTGTCTGGCTCACGACTGTGTCGTCCACGCATCTCAGAATGGTGGAGACAACCAACGCGAGGCTTCCATGCGCAAGCTCATCTCCACCGGTTCCCCCTTCGAGAAAACCGCCGGCTATTCGCGGGCGGTGGTGCAGGGCGACTGGTGCTTCGTTTCCGGCACGACCGGCTATGACTATGCCACCATGACCATGCCCGAGACGGTCGAGGCGCAAACGCGCAACTGCCTTGCCACCATCGCCACGGCGCTGGCCGATGGCGGCTTCGGCATGGCCGATGTGGTGCGTGCGCATTACTACATCACCGACCAGGCCTATGTTGACGTGGTCTTCCCGATCCTCGGCGAGGCGTTCGGCGACATCCGTCCGGCGGCGACGATGATCGTGTGCCAACTCAACAAGCCGGAAATGAAAATCGAGATCGAGGTGACGGCGCTCAGGCGCACGGCATAGAGGCCTGCGCCGCAATGCGGAGGGCTCCCGGACAGACAAAGCAAAGGAGCGGCTCATGGTGAAGGTCAGGCGCATCGTCGCCAATATCGAAACCCCCGACATTGCGGCGGCCAAGCGCTTTTACCAGGACGTGCTCGGCCTTGATGTCCTGATGGACCAGGGCTGGATCCTCACTTGCGGTTCGGCCGAGACCATGACGGTGCAGGTGAGCTTCATGGCCGAGGGCGGGTCGGGCACGCCGGTGCCGGACCTGTCGATCGAGGTCGATGATGTCGACGCGGCGCTTGCGGGCATGAAGAAGGCCGGGTTCGCCGTCGAATACGGCCCGGCCGACGAGCCCTGGGGCGTGCGGCGCTTCTATGTGCGCGATCCGTTCGGGCGTTTGGTGAATGTTCTTTCGCATCGGTAGGCGCTGCTCCAGCTTGGGTTCCTCTCCCCCACGAAATGGGGGAGAGGTGGCCCGGCGAAGCCGAGACGGAGAGGGGGAGCGCCCTACGAAGGCTCCTCTCCGT
>NZ_RZSA01001082.1:0-2069 GCF_003998075.1 Mesorhizobium sp. M2A.F.Ca.ET.037.01.1.1
CTGGTATTGCCGTCGAAACACTAGGCGACGAACAGCGGTTTCCCACCGCCGCAATGGCGGTTCTGCACCCGGTCAGCGAGGGGCCGCGCAATAGGCTGCGTAGCCGCGACATCTTCATTCCCGACCTTCACACGGACAACATCAAAGTCGACACGCGCGACTTCAGGGGAAACGCGGAATTTCTTGCCCGGCCTAGGATCGCAAGTCGAACCAGAACGTTACAGGTCCAGCGGTTGTGCCGGCGCAGCTGTGGCAACAAGGGAGGCGACAATGACATACGACAAATCCAAGCGAGGCGGCGCGACCGTTGGCAGGTCTCCGGCGGTGAAAGGTACGAGGTCAATTATTTTGCCCGCAAGCAGGGCATCAGCAGAGACCAGGCCGAGGCCCTCATAAAGCGGGTCGGAACGACTGCGACAAGCCCAATGCGGCCTCGGAGAAACTGAAGAAATAGGCTGCAGATTGCAAATACCGCATTGGGTAGTTCAGTTCCATCAGAGTGAGGTCAAGTGAGTAAGTTAGCGTCGCATCGGCCCACAATCGAAGCGTTTTCCACTCGCCCTGCCAGGCCAGCCTCGCGCGGCGCGGCCCATCTGCCGCCACCGGCTTTCCGGCCGGTCCAGCTCGCAAAGCTGGTGGACAGGGTTCCAGCTGGCGATCGCTGGATCCACGAAATGAAATATGACGGCTACCGCATTCTCGTCGCGGTAGGCGGCGGAGAGGCGCGCGCTTATACGCGCTCCGGTCTGGACTGGTCCGGCCGCTTCCCCTCTATCCTTTCGGAGGCAGGCAAGCTCAAGGTTCGATCCGCGCTCATCGATGGCGAGGCCGTTGTCATCGACGCCCAGGGGCGATCGAGTTTCCAGGCGCTCCAGAACGCCTTGAAGGGTGATCCCGCCAGCATCGATTTTTATGCCTTCGACCTGCTCCAACTCGACGGCGAAGACCTGACGAGGCTTCCGCTCCTGGAGCGCAAGGCGAAACTGGAGGGAATCCTGCCGGCGAAGAACCCTATCCTTCGCTACTGCGATCATATCCAGGGCCGGGGCGAAGAATTGCTGAACCGCTTCTGCGACGCCGGCCTCGAGGGGGTTATCTCGAAGCTGGCGGATTCGGACTATGTTGGCGCCCGGGATGGAAGCTGGCTGAAGATCAAGTGCATCAAGCGTCAGGAATTCGTACTCGTCGGCTGGACGCCGTCAGACAAGGATCGCGCGTTTCGATCGCTTATCCTTGGGATCCATGACGGCGGAAAGCTACGCTTTGCCGGCAAGGTCGGGACCGGTTTCGATACCGCAGAGATGGCCAGGCTGATGAAGACCATGGCGCCGCTCGAGCAGAGCGCCGCCACGGTCGAAGCACCGCGCGCGGAAGTTCGCGGCGCGCACTGGATACGTCCGAAGCTTGTCGCCGAGATCGCCTATACTGAAATGACCAACGAAGGGACACTGCGCCATCCAAGCTATCTCGGCTTGCGCGAGGACAAAAAGCCGGAAGCCGTTGCGCTTGAGACGGAACGTCACACAGCGACGCTGCCGGCCCCGGCGACGAGCACGATTGCCATCAGCAACCGCGGCCGCGTAATCTACCCTGAGTCCAACATCACCAAGGGCCAGCTCGCCGACCACTACGCAGCCGTCGCGGAGATCATGCTCCCTTGGGTCGGCAGCAGGCCAATCAGCCTTGTTCGCTGTCCCCAGGGCCGCGCGAAGAAGTGTTTCTTCCAGAAGCACGACGCCGGCAGCTTCGGCGACAAGGTCCATCACGTCGGCATCACCGAAAAGGACGGTCACGAGGAGCCGTACCTTTATGTCGACGATGCCGATGGGCTGATGACCTGCGTGCAGATGGGAACGATCGAGCTGCACGGGTGGGGCGCTCGGATCGAGGACGTCGAAAAGGCCGACCGTCTCGTCTTCGACCTCGACCCTGATGAAGGTCTCGATTTCGAGGCCGTGCGCGCTGCCGCATTCCAGTTCCGGGATATTCTGAAATCGCTTGGGCTAACCACCTTCCCGATGCTGACCGGCGGCAAGGGCGTGCACGTGATCGCCCCGCTCACTCCACAG
>NZ_RZSA01001083.1:0-2068 GCF_003998075.1 Mesorhizobium sp. M2A.F.Ca.ET.037.01.1.1
TTGCGATTGCGCGCAGCCTCGCCGCGCGGGGCTTCGGACCGCTGATCCTAGAAGCGGCTCTCGGGTCAGGCCAGGCGATGCGCTCGGCCTTCGCAGAACTGATCTCCTCGTGCCAGCTGGTCACGGCGGCTCTGGCCGAACCATTCCGATGGCACGTGCTATCCCCGAGCTTGCGAACGGCGGAGTGCGTGCCTGGGTGCGTCGCAGCGAGGCGGATATCCGCCTCTGGCTGCCACCATGGATCTTGCTCCTCTCCGTCTACGTCGCCCTTCTGGTGGTGATAGGTCCTGCAACGCTCAGCGTGAATTTTTTGAATTCGCTCCTGATGCTAGGTGTGTTTCTTGCAGTGCTGACCATCGGGCAAGGTGCGGTCGTACGCCACTCGCCACAGTGCCGCCAACGAGAACGGCCGCGATAGAAGACAACAGGAGAGATGCGCCCATGTTCAATGTCGCGTGTCTGCTGAAGCCGACCAGCAAAATGCCCGCCAATGCCGCACAAAATCCGCTCAAAATATAAGCAAGAAGCCTCGTTCGTTGAACGGCGATCCCCGACAGCCGGGCGACACGGGGATTGCTGCCGACGAGAAGCAACCGGCGACCGAAACTGCTGTGGTTCAGCAGCCAGATGGCGAGGGCGGCAATCCCGATCAAGAGCCAGCTGGCGGGCGTTAGGCCGAAAAACCGTTGCTGAAAAAAGCCCAACCAGGATCGCTGGGGCCTGCCCTTGAGCGAAGCCACCGCTGTAAAGCAGCCCAGCGCTTTGCATGACACCATTCATCGCCAGCGTCACAATAATGGCAGGGATGCCGAGGATGTTGATCATCACCCCGTTGAACAGCCCGACAGCGGCGACATCGCGAAGCGCGACCTGCAGGTTTGCGCCAGTCACCAACGTGCCGAGTGCGACGAGAAGCATGCAGCCCCCAGGATCGTCTTCGGGATCGTCATGCTCCTGGCTGTCTTAGTCGCAAGGAGAGGTCGCGCTAGCTGCTGCAAGCCGATCGGGTAATTGCCCGCGCGGGAGACATCGCGGCGTGGCCTTGGCGATCGCCGCCACGATGGGCCAGCAGAATGCAGGACCAGGAGTCTAAGCAAAACAGACGACGGGTAGTCCGCCCGCGCTCTGTACTCCATGATGGTGCTAATCATGTTGAAACATTCGGGATGGGCGGCGTCATCATGGCGCGATAGGGGTTCAAGGCCCGCGCCCCTCCCGTTGAGCTCGACATCTATGACGCTTATCATGGTCATAGTCGATTCCTTAAGCCGGTTGAGTATGTGCGTGTCGTCGATCAATTTGAACCAGTAGCCGCGCGGCCGCATGCTGAGATGGCCGCCATTAACTTAAGCCGGCCGGCTCACCCGATCAGGGCGTCAACGAGCGCGGCGAAATTGATGACAAGTGCGCGAGCGGCAATGAAGCCTGGCGATTCCAAGGTGCCCGACGCAGCCTGCGCACGCCTCGCCGATCTCGAGCGGGGCGTGCGCAGGCCGATGGCCGACCGGGGTCGGCCGCTATCCTGAAAGTCAGGCCTTTTGATCGTCTCCCGGCGTCATGAAGCCGGCCGTCTCGCCGCCATCGACACTCAACACCGCGCCGTTGATGAAACTCGCTGCGGGTGACAGTAGCCAACCGATGGCTTCCGCGACTTCCTCCGGCGTGCCCAGGCGCGCCGCGGGGATGCGCATTTCCAGCTTCTCGCGCCGGCCTGGGATGGCCAGCGTCTTTGCCATCATCTGCGTGGCGATCTGGCCCGGGCAGACAGCGTTGAAGCGCACCTCCGAGCCGTATTCGAGCGCCAGCGCCTGCGTGAGGCCGATCAGCGCCGCCTTGGAGGCGGTGTAGATCGCGAGCCCCTCCTCGCCGACCATGCCGGCCACCGACGAGATCGTCACCACGGCGCCGCGCGCGGCGCGCAGACCCGAAAGCGCATGACGCGTGAACAGATAGGCCGAGGTGGCGTTGGCCGTTATCGTCCTGTTCCAGTCGTCAAGCGTCGTCTGGTCGAAGGCGCCGCGCCCGCCGGCGCCGGCATTGTTGACGAGGCCGGCGATATGGCCGCCGC
>NZ_RZSA01001084.1:0-2066 GCF_003998075.1 Mesorhizobium sp. M2A.F.Ca.ET.037.01.1.1
ATCTTGATTTGACAAGGACGCGTCGCTTGCCGCAGGTCTCCTCGCGAGCCATGCAGGACATCGACCCCCTCCCCGACGCCGACAGCGAACCGGCGATCCCGCCGGCCGAGTCGCTCGCGCAGCGACGTCAGTCGGCGCAAGACCGCAAATGGCCGGTGGCGATTGTCGTCTCCGGCTTGCTCCATGCCGCCGCCGCGGCGGCGTTTTTCATCGCGCCCGCCGGAACCTTCGACCCCCTGGACGCGATTCAGGCCGAGGGCAGCAGCCAGTCAGGCGCCGACGCCCAGGGCAGCGCCCTCAATGACGCGATGTCCGGCGCGGTGGATGTAACCTTGGTGGCGGACCTGCAGCCGGTTAAGCGCCAAGCAGTCCAGCCCACTCCGCCGACCGAAGCGCCGCAACCGGCCAGCCAACCTGTAACGCCTCAGCCTGCGGCTGAAGCCGCCCAGGAGCCTGCATCCACGCCCGATATGCTGACGGCCGCCACAGTGCGCCAAGACGATCAGAGCGTGCCCATGGCCGGCGAACAGGCGCCCGCGATCGAGCCGCAAAGCCCCGATGCGTCGCCTGCCGAACCCGAGCACCCACCGGCCGCGGCCGCAACGTCGAGCGCACCGGCAGGATCAGGCCAACCCGTTGAGACGCGCGGCACGGAAACAGCGGATGGCGACGCACGCGATGCGCCGACCATCGCCAGCAAGGGTAAGATGAAGGCCGCCGCCGGCAATGCCCTGGAATCCCGCTACAGCGGCGAAATTCAAAAGAGGCTCGCCCGCGCCAACCGCCGCGTTTCAAAATCGGTCCAGGCAAAGGCCCGCAACAACGCCAGGGTGGTGTTTGTCGTCATGGCCGACGGCAGCATCAGCGACCTGCAGCTCGCCGAAAGTTCCGGCTCCGCCGAGCTCGATCAATTCGCTTTGACGCTGGTGCGCAAGCAGGCACCGTTCCCTCCCATTCCACCCGAGACGGGAAGATCAAGTTGGGTGTTCAAAGCGCGGATCGGTCCCTTTTGAGACCCGGTTGAAGCCATCCTGAACGCCACAATTCATGCAATTCGAGGAAACCAATGTACATCGCCATGAACCGCTTCAAGGTCCAGAACGGCTCTGAGGAAGCCTTCGAGGACGTCTGGAAGAACCGCGATTCCAGCCTCTCCGAAATGAAGGGTTTCAGGGAATTCCACCTGCTTCGCGGGCCGGTCAACGAGAGCGAGGGCTATACGCTGTTTGCCTCGCACACGGTCTGGGCAAGCCAGGAGGATTTCGTCGCCTGGACGAAGTCGGAAAACTTCCGCGCCGCCCATCGCAACGCCGGCGGCTCGAAGGTGCACTATCTCGGCCACCCGCAATTCGAAGGCTTTTCGGTCGTCGAAGGCGCTTGAACGCACCTGCGCCTAACTCGTCTCGAACCGACTATGCGGCGGCAAGCAGGCTGGCGTTCCCACCTGCCGCTGTCGTGTCGACGCAGACCGCGCGCTCATGCGCGTAGGCGGCCGGGTTGAGCACTTCGCTGACCAGCGGCACGATCGGCCCGGCGCGGTCGGCGATCACCTTGCGCACGATGCGCGCCGCTTCCGGCGTGCCGGAGAAGGCGACGACATCGACGCGCAGTGAGCGCGCCTCGACCGGGTCCGGCCGGCCGTCGATGGCTGCCAGCGGCAGGCCCTTGCCGGTCAGTGCCGAGAGTGCTGCCGGCGCGCCCGGCGCCACGGCAAGCACCGCGTTGCCGGCGGCGAGCGCCTGGATCGTCTGGGCAAGCAGCGTCTCGGTGTCCGGGCCGAGGCAAAGCACCCGGCCGCGCGGCGCCAGCGACAGCGTGTTGGCTTCGCCGGTCGGTCCAGGCAGGTCGACCTGGCCGAAATCGAGGCTGGCGGCCGCGGCGATCGCCGCCGCGCCCTTGCCGCGCAGATGCTTCCTCAGGATCGCGACGCGGTCCGGCCGCGTCGACCAGCCGCCCAGCGTCGGATCGGGCAGATTGTCGGCAAGCTCGGTCGCGGTCACCTTGTGACCATCGGCAACCTCGGTTCCGGCCTCAGGCCCCTTGCGGAAGCGGCGCAGGTAATGCGG
>NZ_RZSA01001085.1:0-2063 GCF_003998075.1 Mesorhizobium sp. M2A.F.Ca.ET.037.01.1.1
ATTCAATTCAGTCCGATCAGCTTGGCGCCGTTGCGGAACAGAGCCTCCCCATCCCGGTCGAAGCGGAAGGTGGCGATGAAATCGTCGGCACGATAGTTCGGCAAGGTGCTGCGGATCGTGGCGGCGAAGGTCCGCGCCTCGTCATGCCGGCCGGCCAGCGCCAGGCAATGGGCGGCGATCGCCAGGATGATGACATGGGCGTTTGGCCTCGCGGCCGCCTTCAGCGCCCATTCGGCCGCCGCTTCGAATTCGCCCAGCCTTGCATGGGCCATGGCGCGCGCGCCCATCATGCCGAACAGCAGCGGATCGAAGGGGCTGAGGTGACGCGAATGGTCGGACGAGCCGATCGCCGATTGCGGGTCGCCCGACTGAGAATGAACGAAAGACAGCGCGTAATGGCCGAGCGCGAAATTGGGGCTGAGGTCGACGGCACTCGCCAGTTCCAGCAGCGCGCCGTCCTGCTCGCCGCGCAGCCATAGCGCGCGGCCCATCGCCCAGTGGGCGGCGGGGTTGCGGTCGTCGACCAGCAGGCTCTGGCCGGCGCTTTCGAAGGCAAGCGCGGTCTCGCGATCGCGGTCGCCCCAGCGCTGGAAAGCGTTCTGCCAATGGGTGAAGGACATGCCGGCATAGGCGCGCGCGAAAGTGGGGTCCAGCTTCAACGCTTCGCCGAAGAAATGCTGCGCGAGCTCGTTTTCCTGTCGGGTGAAGCGATACATGTGCCAGAGGCCGCGATGGTAGGCTTCCCAGGCATTGAGCGAATTGGGCGCCTTCAGCAACGCGCGGTTGCGCTCCACCGTCGCGATCTCGGCGGCAATGGAAGAGACGATGCTGTTGCCGATATCCTCGATGACGATGAAGATGTCGTCGGGCTTGTGCTCGAAGGTCTCGGCCCAGACGATCCTTGCCGTGCGGACCTCGACAAGCTCGACCGACACGATGAATCGGCCCGGCAGAGCTCGCACCGAGCCCGTCGCGACATAGTCGACATTCAGCCGACGTCCGGCGTCTTCCGGCGCAATGTTCTTTTCGGCGAGCGCGAAGACCGAGCCGCGGGCGATGACGAAGAAATCGCGAAGCTTGGCAAGCCGCGTGATGATGTCATGCGTGAGGCCGTCGGCAAGACCGCCACGGAAGCCGCCAGCGCCGGCGCTCTCCGCAAACGGCATAACCGCGAGCGAAGCCCGGCGCGTCGCCGCGGGCTCGGATTCGATCGCTCCAGCCGGCAGGTCCGGGGCCGGGAAGGGCGGCCCGGATCGGGCGCATGGCGTTGCGCCGGCGTTGCGGGCTCTTATCTCCTGCCAGGCCTCGCGCAACGGCGTGAAATCCAGCTCTTCCGAGTGGAACAGCTCCGCCGCCGTCACTAGGTGCTCTTCGCCGGCGCCGAACTGCCCGCGCCGTGCCAGGTTCTCCAGCAGCGCCACATGCGCGCGGCCGTCGAAGGGCGCAAGCTCCAGCCATTTGTCGATATAGGCGCCGGCCTCGTCGGCTCCCCGCGGAAGAAGGTCGATGATGTGCTCCAGAACCGCGACATGGGATGCGCTGAAACGGCGGCGCTGCGCCGTCAGCCAGCTGCCGAAATGCGGGCTGCGATCGACTTCCAGCCCGTCGAGGAAGTCGCCCGCGAACAGTTGCGCAAGCGCCCGCAGACGGTCGAGGCTAAGCGTCTCGATCCCTTCCGCCACCGCGGCAGCGGCCACGACGGCATCGACGCTCATATCGCCGAGGCGAAGCGCCGCGGTGTCGCCTTCCGTCTCAATCCGGCGCAGGCCGGGTTCGTCGAGCGCTGCGCGCAGTTTGCTCAGGCACCAGCGCAGCTCGCCGCGCGGATCGTTGGGCACGTCCCAGAGAAGCTCGCAAAGACGGCTGCGGCTGACGGGGCGCGGCGCCAGCGCCAGATAGGCAAGCAGCGCGCGCAGCTTGCGTGACGAAGGCAGCGCGACGGGAACATCGTCGCGCATGATCGCGAGCGGGCCGAGCAGTCGGATCGACAGGCGGGCTGCCTTGCTTTTCTGGGCCGACCAAACGGATTCCACGTCCGTTTCCACGCTCGCTCCCACGCTGAC
>NZ_RZSA01001086.1:0-2063 GCF_003998075.1 Mesorhizobium sp. M2A.F.Ca.ET.037.01.1.1
CAACTGCGTTTTTGCGGGGCGGACTGTGTACGTTTCCTGGAGGCGGACGACTTGAGCCGCCGCACCAGAAGATCAAAGCGGCCATCGCTGGGAAGGGCGGCAAAGCCATACTCCTTGATCACCTCGAAGGCGATGTCGAGGTTTGATGGCTTGTCCATGAGCAGCTTAAGTTCATACCAGCGGTCGCGGCCGATGCCCTTTGCTTCGCCGATTGCATCAAGAACCTGTGCGGGCAGGCTTGCCACCGACAGCATCTTCGACAGCGTTGTACGGTCGATCGAAAGCGCCTTGAGAATGGTCGCGTTGTCCTCGTCGTAACGGAGACGTGCGAGGTCGGCGGCAAAGAGCGCTCTCTCGATGAATGGCACGTTGGCCCGAGCCGAGTTCTCCTGACCGAGCGTGAGGACGTGTTCGCGGTCCTCCATCTCCTTGACGACAGCGCGGACTTTGCGCCCAAGGGCCTTGGCGGCCTCGAGGCGCCGATGCCCAAACACCACCATGTAGCGGCCGACGGTTTTTGGGTGCGGCCGAACCAGAATAGGGGAGTTTTGGCCGTTCTCGCGGACTGCCTCCACCAGTTCGTTGAACTCCCGTTCGTCGTTCGCCCGTCTGTCTCGCACGAACGAGACGTCGATCGTGTCAGGCTCCAACTCGACGATGGTCTCGCCGGCAGCGAGCTTGTCGGCGCGCGCCGCCATGTCGTCCAACGTACTAAGGATCGACCGAGACGCGCCCTTCGCAGCGTATTCGACTACGGAGCGCTCGGCAGGCCTGTCGTTGTCGTCCAGTATGTTGGCGAAGGGGTTCTTACGAGCCATCGCTCAGCCTCATGATCTCTGCTATGCGTTTGAAAATGCGGCGCTTTTGGTCCGTATTGACGGCAGTCAACATCACAGACGCCCCCAAGCTCGGTGGAGCAGGCCCTGTATCTCGAAATTCGCCGCGTCCAAGGCTTCGATTGCCCGGTCGTAGGTGTCGCGATTGAAGTTGGCGCGCTCGACCTCGTACAGCGTCTGCTTGGTTAGTCCGGCATCGGAAATCGCCGTCGACTTCACCATCGGGTTCTTCAGAATCTCCTCGGCCAGGATGGACTGCATGAATCCCAGCATCTGAGTCTGGGGCACATCAGACGGCTCGTACCGGGTGATCAGGTAGCGGAGCCAGTCGATCTTTACCGGCGCTCCCTTCTCCCGGATGGATCTGACGAAGTTGCCCAACATGAGGAGGAACTGACTCATCGACATCAGATCGAGCATCTGGGGGTGAACCGTGACGAGGACCGAGGTGGAGGCGGTCAACGCGGTCAATGTGAGGAATCCGAGCTGCGGCGGGCAGTCGACGATTACGACGTCGAAGCGATCATCCACCTCCTCCAGCGATCGACCGAGCCGGCTGTAGAACCTCTTGCCCTCATTCGAGGTCTGCATCGAAAGGGGAGTGTCGAACTCGTATTCCTGCAATTCGAGGTTGGCTGGAATGATCTCGAGTAGAGGGAAGTTCGTGGGCAGTATCACGTCCGCGATCGGCTGTCGCTTCTCGTCATATCGGATTGCGTCGTATAGCGATGGATTCCCGTCTAGTTCCGGCTGGAAGCCATGTAATGCCGAAAGGGACGCTTGCGGGTCGAGGTCGATCGCCAAGACCCTGTGCCCGGTCAACGCAAGATGCTGCGCCAGGTGCGCGGCGGTCGTGGTCTTTCCAGAGCCACCTTTGAAATTGACTACGGCAATGACTTGAAGCTTCTCGCCCGGCTTGCGGAAGGGGACATATTTTTTGGCGTCGGATCGGCCGTACTTATCGAGGTAGTGCCGCAGTTCGATCATCTGCTCGGCAGTGTAAAAGCGCCGCCCACCAGCAGCGATGAGTGGCTCCGGCCCCTTTCCCTCAAGGTGGAGCCGCTTCAGGTTGTTCGGGCTGATGCCGAGGTAGTGCGCGACCTCAGCCATCGGAAATCGCCGAAGCGTCTTCTTTGCATTGGGCGGAAACTTCTCGAGCCGCAGCTGGTCAAGCTTGCGGGAGATCTCGGCGCCTTGCGTCAGGATCTTTTCATCAAATTCGAAAGG
>NZ_RZSA01001087.1:0-2062 GCF_003998075.1 Mesorhizobium sp. M2A.F.Ca.ET.037.01.1.1
GACGCAAGGTTCCGGTTTCGATTTCTTCGGCTTCGGCGACAAGCTCGCCGGCGAAGGCGAGATCCGTGAAAAATTCTGGCGCACCGCCAAGAAAGCGGCGCGGCAGATTCCGTTCATGGACGAAGTCGTCGCCGCCTATTATTGCGCCATGGACAAGGACACGCCGCTGCGCGCCAAGGCCACCCTGCTCGGTGCGCTTGGCTATTTCGTCCTGCCGTTCGATTTCATTCCCGATTTCGTCGTCGGCCTCGGCTACACCGACGACCTTGCCGTGCTGACCGCGGCGATCGCCGCCGTCAGCGCCCATATAACGCCTGCCCACAGGCAGGCCGCCAAGGACGCGCTGGCCGACAAGGGCTGACGGCAGCTTGCTCAGCCCGCAAATCAGCGCGTGCGAAAAGACAAACTCTTGCCGTTTTCGTGGCATCCAACTCCGCGCCGGAACGTCGCGCCAGCCGCTTTCAACGGTGGCGGCGCGACTGCATGTCGCCCAAAACTGCGTAGCGGTTTTTGGGTAACGACATGCACAACAAAAGAGACCCAAAGCACGTCGCTCGAACCCTTCGGCGTGATGTGCCTTGGGTGGGCGGTTTCCTGGGGTGAGTTCCTTTTGTCGAGGACGATTCACCGTTTGGTAACCCTGATTAAATCAAAATGAAGCGACGGCAGGACGCCACGCGGCCCGCCTCCGCACCATTTGGAATACGGGAAGAACGATGCGCGGATTGATTGCTATAGTTTCCAGCCTGGTCCTGGCGGCCGCCTTCGCGGCGCCGGCGCTGGCGCAGCAGGCGACCAAGATCGGCCAGCACAACGCCTGGGGCACCTACAGCTATCAGTCGCAGGCCGGCAAGGTCTGCTATGTGCTGACCGTGCCGACCGACAAGCAGCCGCCGTCGCTCGACCATGGCGACATGTTCTTCTTCGTCAGCCAGCGTCCCGGACAGCAGGTTTCCTACGAGCCGCAGTTCATCGCCGGCTACAACTTCCAGGAAGGCTCGAAGGCCACCGTCACCATCGACAAGAAGAGCTTCTCGATGTTCACCCGCGGCAAGTCGGCCTGGGTCGAGAACGCCGCCGAGGAGCCGGTGCTGATCGCCGCCATGAAGACGGGCACCGACATGAAGGTGCAGGCGAAGTCGGGCCGCGGCAACCCCACCTCCTACGTCTTCTCGCTGAAGGGCATATCGGCCGCGCTGGCCTCGATCGCCAAGTGCAAGTAAGCACGGACCGAGTCTTGATCCGAGGGCCGGGCCGCAAGCCCGGCCTTTTGCTTTTGAAAGCAATTCCGGAAAGGATGTGAAACGGATTGCTTGTCACGGCAAGCACGGCTTGGTGGCTATGGTGGGCATGTATGGCTCAGACCGGCGAGATGAGGACAACCCGAGGCCGAGCCATATTCCCCCGCGAGCGGACCGGAAGGAACCCTTCGTGAGCGCCCAACACCAGTCTCTTGTGATCGCCGCGATGTTGGCTCTTTGGTCTCAGGATTCGCGCGCCGACCCAAGAGCCGCCGTTGCGACCGCGGATTTTCTGAACAGCATCGGTGTCGTCAGCACATTTCCTGACCGGGGCCAGCCTTTGGCTAAGACCGTCGAGATGGTCCGCTATTGCGGCTTCCGGTGGGTGAGGGCGGGAATAGAGGGGTTAACTGACAACGGCCCCACGACCATGCAGACCTTTCTGGAACTGCATCGGCAAACCGGTGCCAGGCTGAGTTGGGGACTGGTGAGCGGTGGGTCTGACCTGAAGAGGTTGATGGAAACCGGCAAGGTATTGGCGCAGGCCGACGCGCTGCTGGCTTTTGAGGGCAACAACGAGCCAAACAACTGGGCTGTTGAGTATCGAGGCGAGAAAGGCGGTGGGCGCGGGTACTCCTGGATGGCGGTCGCGAAATTGCAGCGAGACCTTTACCACGCGGTCAACACGGATCCGGCGCTGGCGAAGTACCCCGTGGGGTCGATTTCGGAACCGGGAGCGCAAAATGACAGCGTTGGCCTTCAGTTTCTTGCAATTCCTCAGGACGCTGAAACCTTGATGCCGGACGGCACCAGATATGCGG
>NZ_RZSA01001088.1:0-2057 GCF_003998075.1 Mesorhizobium sp. M2A.F.Ca.ET.037.01.1.1
GTTGACACGCTGGCGCTGGCGCTGGCCAATCTGCGCCTGCGCGAAACGCTCAGGCAGCAATCGATCCGCGATCCGAACACTGGCCTGTTCAACCGGCGTTATCTCGAGGAAACCAGCAGCCGGGAATTGAGGCGCATGGAGCGCTCGAGCCAGCCGCTGGCAGTCATCATGCTCGATGTCGACCACTTCAAACAGTTCAACGATACTTTCGGGCACGAGGCTGGCGACCTCGTGCTGAAGCAGGTTGCCGCGACGCTGATCGAGCATGCGCGCGACACCGATGTCGTGTCGCGCTATGGCGGCGAGGAATTCGCGCTCGTGATGCCGGGCTGCTCGCTCAAGGAGGGAGCCAAGCGCGCCGAAACGCTGCGCCAGGCGATCAAGCAGCTGCATCTGGCGCATCGCGGCCGCACGCTTGGCACTGTGACGGCCTCTTCGGCGTCGCCGCCTATCCCGAGCATGGCTCGGGCTGGGCCGAGCTCACCAATGCCGCCGACCATGCGCAATATGATGCCAAGGCCGAGGGGCGAGATCGGGTCGTGGTCGCCAGGGCCACCCCGCCGGGCGAGCGCGCCGCAATCAAGCTTGTTCCATCGAAGAAATCGGAAGCAACGTGACGCCATGCCGGCCGCGGTCACCACTGGCGAAAGCCGTCTGAACGGCTTGCCGGCGCGTCACTTGTTGCCCTTTGCGCGCCCTCGACGTGGAAGGGAGGGAGATCGGCGTTTAACCTTGACGCGAGGAGGCCATTGACTCGACGCGTTGCGATCGCGACGTCGACGAGGGGCAGGCTGGCGGGCATGATCATCGAACCCGTCCAGGGCTATGGCCTCATCGTTCCCATACCGAAAGCTATATTGCTGGCGTGTTCGAGTGCGTGCGCGCTAAGGCGCCCCATTCACGAGCGCGTCGTCAGCGTCGACAGTTGGTCTGTATCGTAGCGGTTTCGCAGATCGGCGAGTGCTTTTGGATCGGGCGCCCCATGCGCCGTCAGCTCGGCCAGTTTTTCGAAATAATGCTCGTGGCCGGGCGGAGAGACGGTCATCAGCACGCGCGCAGGCTTCTCGCTGACATTGGTGATGTTGTGCGGCACCCCTGGCGGGATGAACAGGAAGGTTCCCGGCGTTGCATGGATCGTCCTGTCGCCGACGTGCCATTCACACTCGCCTTCGAGTAGGTAGAAGGTCTCCTCCTGCACCCGGTGAACATGTCGCCCGGTGGCGAACTCCGGCGGGATCGTCCAGTCGAACATGCTCGTATGCCTGGTATTTTCGTCGGTGACGAGGAAAGCCATCGGGTGGCCACGCAACATGACGCCCTTCTTCTCGTCGGGCATGCGGATGACGGCATCAGCGCTCATTTGATCCTCCTCTGACAGGCGCTTACTCTGGCAAGCGTTCGCTCAACATCGGCCGCTCACGCGGGAAAGTCGTGAACTCGTTGCCAAAAATCTGCTAAAAGACTCCAATGATAGTCAGGCGTGAGGTCCACCGCTTTGGGTCTTTTCACCTCGATCCGCAGGTGGGCATTCTCTTTTACGGAGATGAGCCGACCATGCTTGGGCGGCGCGCCGTCGCGCTGCTGCGACTGCTGATCCAGAACGCTGGCCAACCCGTCTCCAAAGACGCGCTGATCGAGGCCGGCTGGGGCGGATCGGCGGTTGCCGATAACAATCTGACGGTTCAGATCGCAGCCTTGCGCCGGACATTGGCTGACGCGGCGAATGGAGCAAATTGGATCGAAACATTGCCGCGCCGTGGCTATCGCTATGTCGGACCCGCCGTAGCCACCAACGGTCCCGATACCTCGGTCGTCACCGGCGCCACGTTGGGACCGAGCTTGCCTGAGAAGCCGTCCGTCGCGGTCCTACCGTTCTCGAATTTGAGCGGCGACCCCCAACAGGAGTATTTTGCCGATGGGATGGTGGACGACATCATCACGGGCCTGGCACGGATCAAATGGCTGTTCGTCATCGCCCGAAACTCGACCATTTCGTACAAGGGTCGCGCCGTCGACGTGAAGCAGATTGGCCGCGAGCTGGGCGTTCGCTATGTGCT
>NZ_RZSA01001089.1:0-2055 GCF_003998075.1 Mesorhizobium sp. M2A.F.Ca.ET.037.01.1.1
GCGGCAGCACGCGGTAGACCCAATGGCCGCTCGGCGCATCGGCGACGCGGCCCTGGATCGCTTTCGACTGGACGGTTTCCATCACGCTGGAGTGGCAGCAGCAGGCAGCGCCGTCAAGCGGCCGTGGTGTCGCTCAAGCGCTGAAAACTCAGGCGGTGAAAACATCGTGACCGGCAAACCATGCCTTGGCGACCTCGATGAAAGCCACGGCCGCCTTGGACAGGCGCTGGCGCGTGTCATGCGTCAGGATGATGCGCTGCATCGGCAGCGGATCGGAGAGCGGCTTTACGACCAGCGGCAGGCCGTCATAGCTGCGGTCGCCATGGGGCCTGGTATAGCTGACGGCGACGCCGAAGCCGTTGGCCACCATGGAGCGCTGCAATTCGAACGAGCTCGTCGTCGCCCGGGCTATCGGCGACAGGCCGCGGCTGAGAAAGAGGTCCAGCATGTGCTGCCAGCTGTGCGGCTGGTCGGTGGTGATCAGCGGATGCTGCGCGAGCTCGGCCAGGCTGACGGCGTGCTTGTCCGCCAGCACATGTCCGGCCGGCAGAAGCGCGTGCGGCCGCAATTCATGCAGCAGGACGCGTTTGAAATGCCCTGGAAGCCCGAGATCATAGGTGAGGCCGAGATCGACGGCGCTGTCGGCCAGGCGCCGCCCCAGCGTCTCGAAGGTCTCGTCGCCGATGACGACCGTGACGGCCGGGCAGCGCTCGGCGAAGGCGCGCATCAGCGCCGGCGCGAAATAGGGCGCCAGGTCCTCGAAGCAGCCGAGCACCAGCTCGCCGCCGACATCGGCATCGCGCGAACCGAGCGCCGCCAGCTCGTCCGCCTCGCCCAGCACTTGCCTTGCCTTGGCGACGGCCCTCCGGCCAAAGGACGTCAGCGCAACGCCGCTGCCGCGCTGGCGCACGAAGATTTTCTGGCCGAGCGCGTCCTCGACATGGTCGATCGCCACCGAGATCGACGGCTGCGACACGTTCAGCGCCTGGGCCGCCATGGTGACGCTGCCATAGCGGGCGACGGCGACGACGTAGCGCAACTGGGTGAGTGTGAACTTCATAGGTCAAAACTATAAGCGAGATGACAAGTTATTATTTTACGCAATGTGCGGCTCTTGCGATAGTCGGTCATCGACAAGCAGGAGAGCACGATGGCCAGCCCGAAGATCGACGCCGCGACGGTTGCCGATTACCAGCGTGAGGGCGCGGTCTGCATCCGCGGCGCCTTCACGGACTGGGTCGGCGTCATCGCCGACGGCATTGAACGCAATATCCAGAACCGCAGCGCCACGGCCTCCGACATCGCCGGCGGCAAGGGCAGTTTCTTCGACGACTACTGCAATTGGGAGCGCATCCCGGAATTCGTCAGGATTGTCAGGGAATCGCCTGCGGCAGAACTCGCGGCCGCCGTCATGCAATCGCGCAGCGCCCAGTTCTTCCACGACCACGTCCTGGTCAAGGAGCCCGGCACGCAGAAGCCGACGCCCTGGCACCAGGACATTCCCTATTACTTCGTCAATGGCAGCCAGACGGTGAGCTTCTGGATCCCGATCGATCCGGTGAAGGAAGCGACGCTGCGGCTGATCGCCGGCTCGCACAAATGGGAAAAGATGGTGCTGCCGGTGCGCTGGCTGAACGACGCCAATTTCTATGCCGGCGAGGGCGACTATTTGCCGGTGCCCGACCCCGACAACGATCCCTCGATGAAGGTGCTCGAATGGGAGATGGAGCCGGGCGACGCCATCCTGTTCGATTTCCGCACGGCGCATGGCGCGCGCGGCAATTTGACCTCGGCGCGGCGCCGCGCGCTGTCGCTGCGCTGGGTCGGCGACGACGCGCACTACGTCGAACGCCCTGGCCGCACCTCGCCGCCCTATCCCGGCCACGACATGAAGCCGGGCCAGAAACTGCGCGAGGACTGGTTCCCCGTTATCTATCAGAGCTGAGCGGCCCTGCCTCGTCATCCACGGGCGGAGCGGGAGCGAAGCGGACGCGCAGACCCGAGGATCCATTCCGTGACCTTCGCCGCGGCGTGCAACGGAGCAGAATTCTGGAC
>NZ_RZSA01000108.1:0-10612 GCF_003998075.1 Mesorhizobium sp. M2A.F.Ca.ET.037.01.1.1
TTTCGGTACAGGTCACCAGCGTGGTCAGAGCCTCCGAAAGTTCATTCCAGGTCAAATGGACCGAGCAGGTGTTTGAGCGCGGAAGCCTTGCCAGCACGATGCGCTGGACTGCGATCCTCACGATCGTGATCCGCTCGCCAAGCAATACGGATCAGCTGCGCAAGAATCCGCTCGGCGTCTTCATCAATGCCATTGACTGGTCACGCGAGCTCGACAGCGCCGTCCCAGCCCCCCTTTCTCCGACGGAGTCCACCAATGAAAGGTAAAATGTCACCGATTCGTGCCGTGCTGATCCTATCGGTGTCGGCAGCGGTCGTTTCCGCTTGTGCATCGAAGAAGGTGCCGCCGCCTGAGATTTCCTATGACGCTGCCGACTTCAAACCGGCCGCGATCGAAAAAGCGCCGGAGAGGCCGATTAGAATTGTCGAGGTGCCAAAACCACTGCCGCTGCCTGGCCAAATGCAGCCCGAGCCCGGCAAGGCCGAGGACAAGCGCCCTCCTGAAGAACGCGTCGCTGATGCCAACAAAGCCGCGACCCAGCAACCCACCAAGTACGGGTATGTTAATGCAGTGCAAGTCTACCCCTTCACCGATGGCGCGCTTTATCAACTCTATGCCGCGCCGGAGCGCGTGACCGACATCGCTCTGCAGCCGGGCGAGAAACTAACCGCCGTGTCGGCTGGCGACACCGTGCGCTGGGTCATTGGCGATACCGCAAGCGGCACCGGTGACAATCAGCGCACCCATGTTCTGGTAAAACCCTTCGCGCCGGGTCTTGCCACCAATGTCGTCATTACGACGGACCGGCGGACCTATCATTTGCAGCTTCAAAGCACCGAGAAGACCGCAATGGCGGCAATCTCCTGGACCTACAGCCAAGACCAGATCATCGCGCTTCGCCAGCGCAATGCTCAAGCCGAGGCAGTTACACCGGTCGCGTCGAACATCGCGCTCGAAAACCTTCGCTTTCGCTACTCAATCAGTGGCGACACACCGCCCTGGAGACCGACGCGAGCCTTCGACGACGGCAGCAAGGTCTATATTGAGTTCCCTCGTCGCATAGATCAGGGCGAGGCGCCACCACTCTTCATCGTCGGCGCAGATGGGAGCAGCGAGCTCGTCAACTATCGCGTGCGCGGCAACTATTACATCGTCGATCGGCTCTTCGCCGCGGCCGAACTTCGCCTCGGCACCAAGCGGCAGCAGGTGATCCGCATCAGCAGGATTGACGGCAGGCAACCGCAACGGCGGATCTCGCTCTTTCGCGGCAGCCGGCGAGGTGAGGGCTCATGATCGAAAATTCCCGCTCTGGCATCCCGCCGAAACTGGATCCCGAGGAACTGCAGCTTCGGGCCTCTCCCCGCCGCGTGGTGCGGTTCAGGCGCGGTGTGATCATCGCTATCGCAGCGCTCGGATCCGGCGCTGTCTTCGGCGTTACCATGATCGCCCTCCAGGGGCCGGCCCTTCGCATCAGGGATCAGGCGGAAGATCTCTACAACACTGAGCGCAAACCAACCGCCGAGGGACTCGATACGCTTCCCCATGACTATTCCGGCATGAAGCCAAAGCCTCCCGTCCTTGGGCTACCTTTGCCGGGCGACCTCGGCCGCCCCATCCTCGAGCGGCAGCGCCAGCTCGGCATCGTGCCGGGCCAAGACATCTCGGCCGAGGAGCAGCGTCTAGCGCAGCAGGCGATCGAAGCGCGTGAATCGCGGGTGCTTTTCCGCGTCGAAAATCGAGCTCAACAGACAGATGTCGGAGAGAGCGTGCAAACTGCTCAGCATCCATTTGAGGCGCTTCCCCAATCCGAAGCAGGACGCGCGTCAGCCTCGGTGGCGGCGGCGGAAGGCGACCAGAACAATCAGCAGCGAAAGCTTGATTTTCTCAGCCAGCGGAGCACTGGCGGGATCTACAATCCGCATGCGCTTCAGACGCCGATCTCGCCATATCAACTGATGGCTGGCAGCGTGATTGCCGCCAGCCTGATCACCGGCATCAATTCCGATTTGCCGGGCCTTGTCGTCGCGCAAGTCACCGAAAATGTGCACGACACGGTCACGGGCAACATATTGCTGATTCCGCAGGGCTCACGTCTTATCGGCGTCTACGACAGCGTCGTCGCGTTCGGGCAAAAGCGAGCGCTGCTGGTCTGGCAGCGCATTCTGCTGCCCGACGGCTCGTCGGCCGAAATCGACAATCTGCCCGCGAGCGACACCGCCGGCTACGCAGGGCTGGAAGACAAAGTCGATTTCCACACTTGGCAGATGATCAAGGGAGTGGCGCTTGCCACATTGCTCGGTGTCGGCACAGAATTCAGCCTCGGCGAAAACGAGAGCGATCTGGTCAAGGCGATCCGGGAATCAGCCCAGCAGAACGCCAGTCGAGCCGGCCAGCGCATCACCGAAAAAAACCTCAATATCCAGCCCACCATCGTCGTCCGCCCAGGTTGGCCACTGCGCGTCATCGTGCACAAGGACATCGTGCTGCGGCCATACGCCAGTTGAGCAGGAGTTATCATGGCTGACCTGAAACTTGGAAAACTTCCGGACCGAACAGCTTCGAAGATCACCATTACCGTCAGCGCGGAGCTGAGCCAAACACTCAAGGAGTATGCTGCACTTTACCGTCAGACCTATGGTCAGTCTGAAACCGTGGCAGAACTCATCCCTTTCATGCTGGCGGCGTTTCTGGAAGGCGACCGAGCCTTTGCCAGGGCCAGAAAAGAACGTCTGCCGACGGAGCTTGCCGGAAAATCGTGACTCCTCCGCTAGGGCAGCTGGAACATTGCCTAGCTGTCGCGACCTACCTGCTCCTCGCGAAGCATAGGATCAAACCCCTTGGAATGTAGGTATGCGCAAGAGAGGATGTGGAAGGAGATACCGCGCAACAGCCTAAGTTTGCATTTTCGATTTGATGCGGTAGTCGCCTATGAGCGGTCAAAACGAACGCAGCTGGTTCGCCGATCGACCAAACGGCGAGCGCACTGTGCTTTGCTCAGACCGCCACCGAGTGCCTCGCCGTTCCCCCTTTGAAATATGTATCGAACTTGGCCGCGATGGTTCGAATGAAGGGGCGACTTTCAGTCCGTACGAGGAAACTGTCACCATCGAATTCAAGCGCTCGGGCAGGATCGTGGAGTGCGATGGACCTCGAGCGATGAAGGAGCTGCTCGCCGGCTTTGCCGAACCGCTCCACCAGATCGACTGCCGAGAAGGCAAAATCACACATCAGCCGCTCGATGATCCAGCCACGGACGCGATCGTCGTCGGAAAGGGCAACGCCGCGGACGGCAGCCAACCCGCCATCCGCAACCATGCGCCCGTACCCGGCAGTCGAAGCCATGTTTTGCACGTAGCCTTGGCGAAAACGACCGATGGACGAAGGGCCAAGTCCGATCAGTGTCGGGCAGCGATCCTCAGTGTAGCCCTGAAAATTGCGATGCAAAACCCCTGCGCGGGCCGCTATGGCCAGCGCATCGTCGGGCTTCGCGAAATGATCGAGTCCTATTGCCTCATATCCCTTGGCGACAATTGCCCGCGCCGCGAGTTGAGATTGGGCGAAACGCTCAGTGGGACTCGGCAGCCATGCCTCGTCGATCATCGTCTGATGCTTCTTGAACCAGGGCACATGTGCGTAGCCGAACAGGGCCATCCGGTCTGGCTCCAAGGTCAGTGCCTGCGCCACCGTGGAACAGATCGTCTCGCGTGTCTGATTCGGGAGCCCGTAGAGCAGGTCCAGATTGACCGATTCGACGCCCCGCGAACGAACCCCGTCGACGACTGCCTTGGTCTGCAAAAAACTCTGCTCACGATTAATTGCTTTTTGCACTTGCGGATCGAAATCCTGCACGCCGAGGCTCGCCCGGGTTACGCCGATTTGAGCAAGTGCATCAAGGCGCGCCTTGTCCATGTCGTTGGTTTCGATTTCGATGCTGACCGTAGCATCCGGGAGAAAGTCGAAGCTGTCCCGCAAGGCCGCTCCAAGAGCAACCATATCATCGGGCCTCAGAATAGTTGGCGAACCGCCACCGAAGTGGATTGCACGGACATGTGCCTTGCCGCTCAGCAGACCGGCAATCGTGACGATTTCGGCATTCAGCGAGCGCAGATAAGCGGCCACCGGCTCATATTGGTGCGTCTGCTTGGTGTGGCAGGCGCAGAACCAGCAGAGCTTGTCGCAGTAAGGAATGTGCAGGTACAGCGAGATTTCGTCGCCGCTTTCCAGCGTCTCCAACCAGCCACGGTAAATGGCAGCATCGATCCCCGAATGGAAATGCGGCGCCGTCGGATAGCTGGTGTAGCGTGGGACGTTCTCGCTGAGTTTGACAGCTATTTCCGATTGCATCTCGCGTTCACCGTGTTGCCCGCCGGAACACTGCACGCATCGCTGAAGCAGACCCTGATCTCGATCAGCCGCGCTCATGGACAAACCGCCGCAGGATTTCTCTACCCTGGATGGGTATCCTGCCGGCAGTTAGGATCGGGTAAGGCGAACGCATGACCTTTCGGCAAGACATTCATAGTTCCGGCATTCCTGTTCTTTGCTTCCCTTGCGAGGCACGGCGTCGCGGTGTCTGCGGTGCGCTCGATCCAGACAATTTGGTTGGGCTCGCCAAGACTTGCTCGCGTCGCCGGATCGAGTCAGGAATGGAGTTGACCGGCGAGGCACAGAACGTCGACAGCTACTCCAACGTGCTTTCAGGCGTTGTAAAGCTATCAAAGAGCCTGTCGGATGGGCGCCAGCAGATCGTCGGTCTCCAGTTTGCACCGGATTTTCTGGGACGTCCTTTCAAGGTGGAAAGCTCGATCAATGCGGAAGCGGCAACAGCAGTCACGCTGTGTTCGTTTCCGCGAGCGGCCGTCGAACGGATGATGAAGGCGTCACGGGAATTCGAGCATCGCCTGCTCAAACAGACGCTGAATGAACTCGATGAGGCGCGCGAGTGGATGGTGACGCTGGGGCGCAAGACAGCTCCGGAAAAGGTAGCGACTTTTCTCCTCATGATGGCCCGGAATATCGATTCCAGTCTCGATGCGGCTTCCGGGTCGGCGTCCTTCGATCTGCCGCTGACGCGTGTCGAAATGTCTGATTTCCTTGGAATCACCAACGAGACCGTGAGCCGCCAACTGACGCGATTGCGGGCTGACGGGGTGATTCGGATTGAGAACGCACGCCATGTGACGGTGGACAGCATAAGCCGTCTGGAGAAGCGCTGTGGCGGCGGACGCGAGCGGCCCTAAGCGGCGAGGCCATGTCGCATGACTCCGGGGCGGGCCGTGTTTGCCTTTTAATGCGATGTTGCCGCGCCTTCGACGAAGCGGCGTCACGGTCGAGACAAACAGCTTTCGGGCTTTGATAGGAACGTGACCAATCGCCAGGTGTGTTTCGGCACATACCGGCGAAGCATGGTCCTTAATCTGCCACGGCTCGGCGGAACGATCGCGTTCGTTTCCAATGGGATCCGAACAACGTTTGGCAGGGCATCGGCAATAGCATCCAACGCGCGCAGGGCCTCAGCTTTCGCCTCAGCGATCGCGTCTGCGCCCGCCCAACCCAGGGAACGCCTTCCATGAGGGGGGTGAGCCCGCGCTGCGTTCCTCGTTCATTCGCCACCTGCTGATTGCGCCGCCGACACAAAATCTTGCGGCCTGACATAGATCAGGGCGAGGGGGCGGCGGCTGCGCGATTAGTGCGCTGCGGATTTGGCATCCACCAGATTCGAGATCGGGATCTGCAATGAAATTCGGCACAGAGATCGTCCTTCTAAGCGTGTTCGCTTTTGCGGCCCTGGTGGCCGCCGGCTTCGGCGTGGATGAACCTTTCCGCCGACACATGTGGGTGTTGTTCTTCGCAGTGGCTGGTTTCACTGCGATCCTGTTGCGCAACACGGAGTTCAAGCCAGCAGCTCCGATTGACCCATCCGCTTACATGGATGGTCCGATCCGCTACGGCGCGATCGCCACCGTGTTCTGGGGTGTCGTCGGCATGCTGGTCGGCGTGGTGATCGCGCTGCAGCTCGCCTACCCCGATCTCAACATCCAGCCCTGGTTCAATTTCGGTCGTTTGCGGCCGTTGCACACATCCGGTGTCGTCTTCGCCTTCGGCGGCAACGCGCTGCTTTGCACGTCTCTGTATGTCGTGCAGCGCACCTGCCGCGCCCGCCTCTTCGGCCGTGATCTGGCCTGGTTCGTCTTCTGGGGCTACCAGCTGTTCATCGTCATGGCCGCGACCGGCTACCTGCTCGGCATCACCGAGGGCCGCGAGTACGCCGAACCCGAATGGTATGTGGATGTCTGGCTGACCATCGTCTGGGTCGCCTACCTCATTCTGTTCCTTGGCACGATCCTGAAGCGCAAGGAACCGCATATCTACGTGGCCAACTGGTTCTACCTGTCGTTCATCGTCACCATCGCGATGCTGCATGTGGTCAACAACCTGTCCATACCAGTCTCGTTCCTGGGCTCCAAGAGCTACTCCGCCTTTTCAGGGGTCCAGGACGCCTTGACGCAATGGTGGTACGGCCACAACGCGGTCGGCTTCTTTCTCACCGCCGGCTTCCTCGGCATGATGTATTATTTCGTGCCCAAGCAGGCGAACCGGCCAGTCTATTCGTACCGGCTGTCGATCGTCCATTTCTGGGCGATCATCTTTCTCTACATCTGGGCCGGGCCGCATCACCTGCACTACACCGCCTTGCCCGATTGGGCGCAGACGCTCGGCATGGTGTTCTCGATCATGCTGTGGATGCCGTCCTGGGGCGGCATGATCAACGGCCTGATGACGCTGTCCGGCGCCTGGGACAAGCTGCGCACCGATCCGATCATACGCATGATGGTGATGGCCGTCGCCTTCTATGGCATGTCGACCTTCGAAGGCCCCATCATGGCGATCCGGGCGGTCAATTCGCTGTCGCATTATACCGACTGGACGATCGGCCACGTCCATTCGGGCGCGCTCGGCTGGGTTGGCATGATCTCGTTCGGCGCAATCTACTACATGGTGCCGAAGCTCTGGAACCGGCAACGGCTCTACTCGTTGCGGCTGGTCACCTGGCATTTCTGGCTGGCGACACTTGGTATCGTTGTCTACGCCGCGGTGATGTGGGTATCCGGCGTCATGCAGGGCCTGATGTGGCGCGAATACGACGAGCAGGGCTTCCTGGTCTACTCCTTCGCCGAGACCGTCGCCGCCATGCACCCCTACTATGTCATGCGCGCCATCGGTGGGGCCATGTACCTCTCCGGCGCGCTGATCATGGCCTGGAACATCACCAGGACCATCCTCGGCCACCAGCGCGAGGAGGAGCCGATGCCGAGCCCCGTCGCCATCCGACCTGCGCGATCAGGAGCCAGGTAATGGGCTTGATGGACAAACACGCAATCATCGAGAAGAACGCCACGCTTCTTCTCGTTGGCTCGCTGCTCGTGGTGACGGTCGGCGGCATCGTCGAGATCGCGCCTCTCTTCTATCTCGACAATACGATCGAGAAGGTGGAAGGCATGCGCCCCTATTCGCCGCTCGAACTTGTCGGGCGCAACATCTATATGCGCGAGGGCTGCTACCTCTGTCATAGCCAGATGATCAGGCCGTTCCGCGACGAAGTTGAGCGCTATGGCCACTACAGCCTAGCTGCCGAGTCCATGTACGATCACCCCTTCCAGTGGGGATCGAAGCGCACCGGGCCGGATCTCGCCAGAGTTGGCGACCGCTACTCGAATGCATGGCATGTCGCGCATCTTACCGACCCGCGCTCGGTGGTGCCGGAATCGATCATGCCGAGCTATGGGTTCCTGAAAGACACGCCGATCGACGTGAAGGATTTCTCAACGCATCTGGTCGCCAACAGGCTTGCAGCCGTCCCTTACACCGATGACATGATCGTCCACGCCAATGCGGATCTGGCGGCGCAGGCCGATCCCAATGCCGACACATCAGGCCTTGAGGCGCGTTACCCAAAAGCCAAGATCGGCGACTTCGACGGCAACCCGCAACAGGTCACCGAAATGGATGCCCTGCTCGCCTACCTGCAGATGCTTGGCACACTGGTCGACTTCAAAAATTACGACGAAGCCGCCGGCTACCGCTGAGGAGAACGCTGATGACCTACAATTTGATGCGGGCGTTTGCCGACAGCTGGGGCCTGGTTGCGATGGCGCTGTTCTTCGTGGGGTGCATCGCCTTTGCCCTACGCCCCGGCAGCCGAAGGCTGGCCGACGAAGCGGCCCGCATTCCGCTCGAGGACGAGTGATCATGAGCGACGAGCATATCGATGAAATCTCTGGCGTCTCGACCACCGGCCACGAATGGGATGGCATCCGGGAGCTGAACAACCCGCTTCCCAGATGGTGGGTTATCACCTTTTACGTCACCATTGTCTGGGCGATAGGCTACACCATCGCCTATCCAGCATGGCCTCTGTTGCACTCGGCGACGAAGGGTGTGCTCGGCTATTCCAGCCGCAACGAGGTCAGGAACGAGCTGACTGCGGCTGAGGCCGCCAAGGGCAAATATATCTCGGCGGTGGAGTCCAAGAGCGTCTCGGAGATCTCCGCGGACGACGGCCTGCGCGAATTCGCAATCGCCGCCGGTGGCGCCGCTTTCAAGGTCAATTGCGTACAATGTCACGGCTCCGGCGCCCAAGGTTCCAAGGGCTTTCCCAATCTCAACGACGACGACTGGCTATGGGGCGGCAAGGCCGAGCAGATCCAGCAGACGATTACGCACGGCATCCGCTTCGCATCCGATCCGGACACGCGCCTGTCGGAAATGCCGGCCTTCGGCGACATCATTACCGCCGACCAGATCGCACAAGTCAGCGCCTACGTGGCCAGCCTTTCCGGCAAGGTCCGCGATGCAAGTCTGATCCAACCCGGCGCCAAGGTCTTTGCCGAGAACTGCGTCGCCTGTCACGGCGACAATGCAAAAGGCAACAGGGAATTCGGCGCCCCCGACCTGACCGATGCGATCTGGCTCTATGGATCCGGTGAGACAGCCATCGCCGCACAGGTCCGTGCGCCAAAACAGGGCGTCATGCCGGCCTGGGTTGGCCGTCTCGGCGAGATCAAGGTCAAGGAACTTGCAGTTTATGTCCATTCGCTTGGCGGCGGAGAATAGGAATGGAAGTCCTATTCTTCGGTCCCCCCTGCCAAGCGGACGAGGCCCGGCGTGAGCCGGGCCTCGACACCATCCCTAATGCGATCTGCACAACCCGGCAAGGCTATCCTACCGCGAGGCTTTACGACAGGTGCCCCTGACATTGGCTGGGAAAGTGGAGTTGCACATGCGTGATAAGACGCAGTTGACACGGCTCGAAACAGAAACTGTCAATTCCGCCAAAACCCGCAAGCCGCTTTATGCCGCGCGTCAAAAGATCTTTCCGAAGCGCGCCTCGGGCAACTTTCGTCGCTTCAAATGGCTGGTGATGACGATCACACTTGGCATCTACTACCTGGCTGCGTGGCTGCCTTGGGCTCGCGGTCCATTTGCCCCGGACCAGGCAGTCCTGCTCGATCTCGCGAACCGGCGCTTCTACTTCTTCTTCATCGAGATATGGCCCCAGGAATTCTTCTATGTGGCCGGCCTCCTGGTCATGGCGGGCGTCGGTCTTTTCCTGATCACCTCGACTGTCGGCCGTGCCTGGTGCGGCTATGCATGCCCTCAGACGGTGTGGGTCGATCTGTTCCTCGTCGTCGAACGTGCGATCGAGGGGGACCGCAACGCCCGCATGAAACTTGACGCAGGTCCCTGGACCGCGCGCAAGCTCATGCTGCGTGTGTCCAAGCACACCATCTGGCTGGTCATAGGGGCGGCGACTGGCGGCGCCTGGATCTTCTACTTTGCCGATGCACCGACGCTGCTCGGCGAGCTCTTCACCGGCACTGCGGCGCCCGTCGCCTACATCACTGTCGCCGTCCTGACGGCTACCACCTACACGTTCGGCGGTCTGATGCGCGAACAGGTCTGCACCTATATGTGCCCGTGGCCCCGCATCCAGGCGGCCATGCTCGATGAAAATTCCCTCACTGTCACCTACAATGACTGGCGCGGCGAACCGCGTTCGCGCCACGCCAAGAAGGTGCTGGCCGCAGGCCAGCCCGTGGGCGACTGCGTCGACTGCAATGCCTGTGTCGCGGTCTGCCCGATGGGGATAGACATTCGCGACGGCCAGCAGCTCGAATGCATCACTTGCGCGCTCTGCATCGACGCCTGTGACGGCGTCATGGACAAGCTCGGCAAGGAGCGTGGGCTGATCGCCTATGCGACGCTCTCCGACTACAACGCCAACATGATGCTGGCGACTGCAGGCGGGTCCAGCTCAGTCAATCCATCGCTGATCAGGACCGCTGATGGCCTGTTCTCCGACAAGGTGGCGCATTTTCACATCCGCAAGATCTTTCGGCCGCGCACCTACGTCTACATGGGCTTGTGGTCGCTGATCGGCCTCGGCCTGCTCTATTCGCTGCTGACGCGCGATCGGCTCGAACTGAACGTATTGCATGATCGCAATCCCCAGTTCGTCACGCTGACCGACGGATCCATCCGCAATGGCTATACCGTCAAGCTGCTCAACATGATCCCCGAGCCGAGGACGATCGTCGTAACCATGCAGGGC
>NZ_RZSA01001090.1:0-2051 GCF_003998075.1 Mesorhizobium sp. M2A.F.Ca.ET.037.01.1.1
GTCGTAGCCCATGTAGAGACCGACGACGAGGTTCGGCGTGAAGCCGATGAACCAGGCGTCCTTCTCGTCATTGGTGGTGCCGGTCTTGCCGGCGATGTGGCGGCCGAGCTCGCCGATGGTGGCGCCGGTGCCGCGCTGGACCACGCCTTCCATCATCGAGGTGATCTGGTAGGCCGTCATCGGGTCGAGCACCTGCTCGGAATTGTCGACCAGCTCCGGCTCGGGTTGGTTCTTCCATTCGGCGGCGTTGCAGCCTTCGCAGCCGCGCTCATCCTGCTTGAACACCGTCTTGCCGTAGCGGTCCTGGATGCGGTCGATCAGCGAGGGTTTGATCGATTTGCCGCCGTTGGCCATGATCGAATAGGCCGAGACCATGCGCATGACGGTCGTCTCGCCGGAGCCCAGCGCCATCGGCAGATAGGGCGCCAGATGATCGTAGACACCGAAGCGCTCGGCATATTCCACGACCAGCTTCATGCCCATGTCGTTGGCGAGCCGCACCGTCATCAGGTTGCGCGACTTCTCGATGCCGGAGCGCAACGTGGCCGGGCCAGCGACCGTGCCGTCATAGTTCTTCGGGGTCCAGGTGGTGTTGCCGCTCTGGATGGTGATCGGGCCGTCCATGATCACCGAGGCCGGCGTATAGCCATTGTCGAGCGCGGCCGAATAGACAATCGGCTTGAACGAGGAGCCGGGCTGGCGCATCGCCTGGGTCGCGCGGTTGAACTCGGACTGCGCGTAGGAGAATCCGCCGACCATGGCGAGCACGCGGCCGGTATGCGGATCCATGGCGACGAGACCGCCCTCAACCTCGGGCACCTGGCGCAGCATATAGGTGTTGTCGGAACCTTCGTTCTTCTGCACGAAGACGACGTCGCCGGGCTCCAGCACTTCCGCCGGAGACTTCGCCCTGACGGACTTGCCGTTGACGAAATGGCGCATGGCAAAGCCCATGTCGTCCTTGCTGACGGTGCCCTGGACGCGGTCCTTGACCAGCTCGCCGGAGACCTGGCGCGTCGGCTGGATGCCGATGGTCAGGCCGTCCGCCGAACTATCGAGCACAACGGCAAGCTTCCATTCCGGCACGTCCTCTAGGCCCTTCGCGTTACCGAGCGGCACGCCCCAGTCGCCGGAAATGTCGATATGCGTGACCGGACCGCGGTAACCGCGCAGCATGTCGTATTTGAGCAGGCCGTTCTGCAGCGACTTGCGGGCGATAAGCTGGATGTTCGGATCGAGCGTGGTGCGCACCGACAGGCCGCCCTCATAGAGCGCGTTCTCGCCGTAGCGGGCGATGATCTGGCGGCGGACTTCCTCGGTGAAATACTCGCCGGCAAACAGATAGGAGCCATTGCGGCGCGGCGTCACGCCAAGCGGCTCGGCCTTGGCCTTGGCGCCCTCCTCGCGGGTGACGTAGCCATTCTCGACCATCTGGTCGATGACCCAGTTGCGGCGCTCGATCGCGCGGTCAGCATGCTTGAAGGGGTGATAATTGTTCGGGCCCTTGGGCAGCGAGGCGAGATAGGCGGCTTCCGCGACCGTCAGCTCGTTGACCGACTTGTCGAAATAGGTGAGCGCGGCACCCGCGACGCCATAAGCGCCGAAGCCGAAGAAGATTTCGTTGAGGTAGAGTTCGAGGATGCGGTCCTTGGAATAGGCCTGCTCGATGCGGAAGGCCAGGATCATCTCCTTGATCTTGCGCTCGTAGGTCTGGTCCGAGGTGAGCAGGAAGTTCTTCGCCACCTGCTGGGTGATGGTCGAAGCGCCGACCTGGCGCCGGCCCGAGCCGAGATTCTGCAGGTTGACGATGATGGCGCGGCCGAGGCCGGTTACGTCAATGCCGGGGTGGTTGTAGAAGTTCTTGTCCTCGGCCGACATGAAAGCGGCCTTGACGCGGTCCGGGATGGCCTGGATCGGCAGATAGAGGCGCCGCTCGCGCGCATATTCCGCCATCAGCGAGCCGTCGGAGGCATGAATGCGCGTCGTCACCGGCGGTTCGTATTTGGCCAGAACCTCGTAGTCGGGCAGGTCCTTCGCGACATGGCTGATAT
>NZ_RZSA01001091.1:0-2051 GCF_003998075.1 Mesorhizobium sp. M2A.F.Ca.ET.037.01.1.1
TGTCGGGATTCTTCATCAACCGGCCGATCTTCGCCTGGGTGATCGCCATCGTGATCATGCTGGGCGGCCTCTTGGCGCTGCAGTCGCTGCCGATCTCGCAATACCCGCAGATCGCTCCGACCACCGTGAACATCAGCGCCAGCTATCCCGGCGCCGATGCCCAGACCGTCGAGAACTCGGTGACCAAGGTCATCGAGCAGGGCATGACCGGCATCGACAACCTCGATTACATGACGGCGACGTCGACCTCGACCGGACAGGCCTCGATCACGCTGACCTTCACCAGCGGCGCCAACGCGGACACCGCCCAGGTGCAGACGCAGAACAAGCTGCAGCTCGTGCAGTCGCAGCTGCCGCAGGTCGTCCAGAACAACGGCATCACCGTCTCCAAATCCTCGACCGGCTTCCTGATGGTCATCGGCTTCGTCTCCAGCGACGGCAAGATGAACTCGACCGACCTCGCGGACTATGTCGACTCAACCATCAACGACACGCTGAAGCGCGTCGAAGGCGTCGGCTCGACACAGCTCTTCGGCTCTGGCTATGCCATGCGCATCTGGCTCGACCCGGACAAACTAGCGCAATATTCGCTGATGCCGAGCGATGTCGCCACGGCCGTCGAGGCGCAGAACACGCAGGTCTCGGCCGGCCAGCTCGGCGGGTTGCCGGCGCGCAAGGGCCAACAGCTCAACGCCACCGTAACGGCGAAGAGCCGGCTACAGACCGCCGAGCAGTTCCGCAACATCATCCTGAAGAGCAATACCGACGGCTCGCTGGTGCGGCTGAACGATGTCGCCAAGGTCGAGATCGGCGCCGAAAGCTACACCACCCAGGCCCATTATAACGGCAAGCCGGCCGCCGGCGTCGCCGTCAGCCTGGCGACCGGCGCCAATGCGATCAGCACCGCGGAAGCGGTGCGCACGACGATCAATCGCCTGAGCTCGACCTTTCCGCAAGGCGTCGAGGTCGTCTACCCGTACGACACCTCGCCCTTCGTGCGGCTGTCGATCGAGGAAGTGGTGAAGACGCTGGCCGAAGCGATCGTGCTGGTGTTTTTGGTGATGCTGCTTTTCCTGCAGAACCTGCGCGCCACCATCATCCCGACGATCGCCGTGCCGGTGGTGCTGCTCGGCACATTCGGCGTGCTCTCCTTCTTCGGCTATTCGATCAACACGCTCACCATGTTCGCCATGGTGCTCGCCATCGGCCTGTTGGTCGACGACGCCATCGTCGTGGTCGAGAATGTCGAGCGCGTCATGCAGGAGGAAGGCCTGCCGCCGAAGGAAGCGACGCGCAAATCGATGAACGAGATCACCGGCGCGCTGATCGGCATCGCCACCGTGCTGTCGGCAGTCTTCGTGCCGATGGCCTTCTTCGGCGGCTCCACCGGCATCATCTACCGGCAATTCTCCGTCACCATCGTCTCGGCAATGGTGCTCTCGGTGCTGGTGGCACTGGTGCTGACGCCGGCGCTCTGCGCCACCATCCTGCGCCCGGCCAAGGACCATGCGACGCAAAGGGGTCCGTTCGGCTGGTTCAACCGCATGTTCGATCGCGGCACTATCGCCTACCGCGCCGGCTCGCACGGCATCATCAACCGCTCCTGGCGCTTCCTCGCCGTGTTCCTGGCCATCGTCATCGCCATGGGCTGGATGTTCGCCCGGCTGCCGAGCTCGTTCCTGCCGGACGAGGACCAGGGCATTCTGATCACCAGCGCTTCACTGCCGGTCGGCGCGACGCAGGACCGCACGGAGCGCGTGCTGGCTGAGGTGACCAACCACTATCTCAACGAAGAGAAGGACGCGGTCGAAGGCGTGTTCACGGCTTCCGGTTTCGGCTTCGGCGGCGCCGGGCAGAATGTCGGCATCGCCTTCGTGCGGATGAAGGATTTCGACCAGCGCAAGACCTCGGCTCTGTCCGTGTCTGCGGTCGCCGGCCGCGCCATGGGCGCCTTCTCCAAGATCAGGGATGCCCAGGTCTTCGCGCTGGCCCCACCCGCCATCCAGGGTTTCGGCAACACCAACGGCTTCGATTTCTACCTCCAGGATGTC
>NZ_RZSA01001092.1:0-2047 GCF_003998075.1 Mesorhizobium sp. M2A.F.Ca.ET.037.01.1.1
GGCTTCGGCCGATGTCTCGCGCGACCGCGCTACGCTTGCCGACGCGCGGGCCGTGCATGAGGGGCTGCGCCGCGAGGCCGAGGTGCGCATGCGCCGGCTCGACGCCATCGGCGCGGAGCGCAGGAACTGGGTGGAGCGCGCCGAGAACGCCTCGACGCAGATTGCCGCGCTTGGCGAGCGCAAGGCCGAGGCCGAGGCCGAACGCGAGCGGTTGGCCGATGCGCCGGACGAGATCGATGCCAAGCGCCGCGCTTTGCTGACGCAGCTTTCAGAGGCGGAGGCGTTGCGCCAGACGGCGAGCGACCGCCTGCAGGAGGCGGAGAACAAGCAGGCCGAGCTCGACAAGGCGGCCACCGCGGCGATCCAGTCGCTCGCCGAGGCGCGCGAGACCCGCGTGCGCGCCGAGGAGCGGCTCACCGCGGCGGACGAACGCCGCGCCGAGGTCGAGGCGCGCATCCAGGAAGCGCTGAACACGCCGCCGCATCTGGTCTTCCAGCATACCGGGCTCAAAGCCGACGATCCGATGCCCGACATGGCCGAGATCGAGCGACAGCTCGACCGCCTGAAGATCGAGCGCGAGCGGCTTGGCGCGGTCAATTTGCGCGCCGAGGAAGAGCAGCGGGAGCTATCGGAGCGGCTGGAGACCATCGTTTCCGAGCGCGAGGACATCATCGAGGCGATCAGGAAACTGCGCCAGGCGATCCAGAGCCTCAACCGCGAGGGCCGCGAGCGGCTGCTGTCCGCCTTCGAGGTGGTCAACGGCCATTTCCAGCGGCTGTTTTCGCATCTGTTCGGCGGTGGCACGGCCGAGCTGCAGCTGATCGAGTCGGAAGATCCCCTGGAAGCTGGCCTTGAAATCCTCGCTCGCCCGCCCGGCAAGAAGCCGCAGACCATGACGCTGCTTTCCGGCGGCGAGCAGGCGCTGACGGCGATGTCGCTGATCTTCGCCGTCTTCCTCACCAACCCCGCGCCGATCTGCGTGCTCGACGAGGTCGACGCGCCGCTCGACGACCACAATGTCGAGCGCTTCTGCAATTTGATGGAAGAGATGGCGAAGACGACGGAAACCCGCTTCGTCATCATCACCCACAACCCGATCACCATGGCGCGCATGGATCGCCTCTTCGGCGTCACCATGGCCGAGCAGGGCGTCAGCCAGCTGGTCTCGGTCGACCTGCAAGCGGCCGAAGCGATGCGCGAGGCGAGCTGAGCTCACCTCTCAGGTTCGACGACCAATCCTACTTTTCCGGAGCTGTCGCAGGCGCCGTATACCTGCGCCGCACGGCGTCGATCACCAGCTTGCGGCTTTCCTCGGCCGACAACGCCTTGTTCTTCTCCGCCTCCGCCGTCTCTCGGGCGAGGTCCTTGTCCCTGATCTGCTGGCGGAACCATTTGGAATAATCGCCGGCGCGCAAATGGTGTTCCCATGTCTTGTCGTCGATGCCTTCCGCCATCTGCGCGAAGATGATGAGGTTATGGGCTCTGAGGTTCATCGCCTTCTTCGGTCCGGTGAAATAGAAGCTGCCCTCTTCGTCGAGCTCGCCCTCGGCATATTTGCGGCTGTGGCGCTTCAGCGACTGGGCGGGCTCGATCGCCTTGACCGAGAACGGCGCCTTGCCGTCATGCGGGCGCCAGAACAGCACGCGGTCGCCCTTCGGCGATGGAATGTCCTTCGGCGCCGGGAGTCCCGTTTCCTTGCAGAAGGTCTTGATCACGCCCTTCGCCTGGGGGCCAAGCGCGATCACCGCCGTCACCAGGCCGAGCGCGTCGGTGGAGATTGCTTCGGGGTGGACGGTGATCAGCACCGTGCCGGGCAGCTCGATCGAAAGCACCGAACGCGTATCCCCGCGCCGCTTGGGCATCAAGTGATGCGCCTCGTCGATGATCAGCCAGTGCGGCCTTGCCGTCCGGTAGCGGATATTGCCGAGGCCGGGCAGCAATTCGGCGAAGAAATCAGGCCGCTCGTCCACCTTCAGCGCCAGGCCGTTGACCACGACATTGTTCTGCGGCTTCTCGATCAGTTCCAGCAGCTGCTCCTTGTTGGGCG
>NZ_RZSA01001093.1:0-2040 GCF_003998075.1 Mesorhizobium sp. M2A.F.Ca.ET.037.01.1.1
GGCGGTGGCGCTCGACGATTGGTCGATGACCAGCGGCGGCCCGTCGGCGGCGGGCGAGGCGAAGGACATCGGGTTGGTGCAATAGACCGGCTTGACCGAGCCTGAGCCGGCCAGCACCGCCGGCCCGTTGGTGGCCGCAAAGGACACCAGCCCCTGTTCCGCCAGCCGCCCGGTGAAATAGCCGAGCGCGCCGCATGTGTAGGCGTTCTTCTGCGAGAAGATCGACACGCCGAACAGTTTCGCCGCCTTGACCAGGTCATCGATCGTGCGGTCGAAGCCGGTATGGGCAAGCCCGCCGCGCGCGTCGGAGAAGTAGACCGCAAGCGCCGGCCGCGTGATCACCGGATCGGCATTGCCGTCGATGCGACCGGCTTCGAGCGCCTCCAGATAGTCGATGAAATGCGACAGCCCGACCGTCGACAGGCCTTCGGCCTCCGCGGCGATGATCGAGGCGGTCAGCGACTGCGCCGCCTCCTCATTGGCGCCGGCGCCGAGCGCCGCCATCCGGCATAGGCCTGTTGCCTGGTCGAGGGTGAGTTGCATCAGAGTTGCCCAGCAGCGAGTAGCGAATAGGGAATAGCGAGTAGGGGAGGTAAAGGAACTACTCGCTATTCGCTACTCTCTATTCGCTACCCGATCTTCACCGGAATCCTCGCCTCGATCCGGCTGAACGCGAAGACGAGAATGCCGGTGATCGTCATATAGATCAGCGCCAGAAGCAGCAAAGGCTCGTAGGTCAGGTAGGTGTCCTGCCGCACCTTGGAGGAGACGGCGAAGATGTCGATGACGCTGATTGTCGCCACCAGCGGTGTCGACTTCAGCTGCAGCACCGTCTCGCCGGTCAGGGTCGGCAGCGCCCGGTAGAAGGCCTGCGGCAGCCAGATGCGGCGGAAGATTTTCCAGCGGCTCATGCCGAAGGCGCGGGCGGCCTCCAGCTGTCCGCGCGGCACGCCGGCAAAGGCGCCGCGCATCACTTCGCCCTCATAGCCGGCGAAGGAGAAGGTCAGCGCCACCACGGCATAGGGCCAGGCCTGCCGGAGATACGGCCAGAGCCAGGATTCGCGGATCCAGGGATATTGCGGGAAGATCGAGCCGAGGCCGTAATAGAGCAGCCAAAGCTGCAGGAGCAGTGGCGTTCCCCGGATGATGGTGCAGAAGACCTTGGCCGGTGCCGAGAACCAGATCGGTCCGCCGGCCTGGGCGAGCCCGAGCGGCACCGCAAGCGCGAAGCCCAGCGCGCAGGTGACGGCCAGGATCCAGAGCGCCCGCCAGATGCCCATCAGGCCCATCTCCCCATATTGCGGCAGCCAGTCCCAGCGCATGAAGAAAGCCGCGCAGAGCACCAGCGCCAACGCGATCAGGATAAGCACGATGCGGTGCGGCTTGAGCCAGATCGAGGCGCGCGCCGCCATGTTGATCGCGGTGGCTTCGGCCGACATCAGCGCGCCTCCTTGACGGACGGCATGCCGCGCCGCGACCAGGCCTCGACGCGGCCGATGATCAGGTTGGAGAAGAGGGTCACGGCCAGGTAAAGCACGCCGGCGGCGACGTAGAAGAGCAGATAGGCCTTGGTGACGCCGGCTGCCTGGCGCGTCGCCAGCGTCAGCTCGAAGAAGCCGACGACGGCAAGCAGCGCCGTGTCCTTGGTGGCGATCAGCCAGAGATTGGCGAGGCCGGGTATGGCGAAGGGGAGCATCGCCGGGAGCGTGATGCGCCTGAGCATCAGACTGGGCGACATGCCATAGGCGCGGGCGGCCTCGATCTGGCCTTGCGGGATGGCGAGGATAGCGCCGCGGATAACCTCGGTCGAATAGGCGCCCTGGACGAAGCCCAGCACGAAAATGCCGGCCGCCAGACCGCTGATATCGACACGGCTGTAGCCCATCGCCGCTAGCACCTGGTTGATGAGGTCGGTGCCGGCGTAATAGAGCAGCAGGATCAGCACCAGTTCCGGCACCGCGCGGACCACCGTGGTGTAGACGGCCAGAAGGTCGCGCGTCACCGGCCCGCCATAGAGCTTGCCGAAGGCGCCGGCGGTGC
>NZ_RZSA01001094.1:0-2026 GCF_003998075.1 Mesorhizobium sp. M2A.F.Ca.ET.037.01.1.1
CTTGGTCATGTCAGTGTCCTTTCTAACGCCGAGGCCGGGCGCTGCGAACCCTGACCACTCCGCGCCCGGCCTCGGCTCAAGCTTCAGCCTAGGACACCGTCTGTCAGATAAAGTTTAAACTTTTACAGTGAAGGCGTTCCTGGACCGGCCCATCGAAGGCGACTGGCCATACCTGTGGATCAATGCCACCTACCACAAGGTGCGCCGCGGCGGGCGCATCGTCTCGGTGGCTGTCATCATTGCTGTCGGCGTCAACGCGGACGGCCGGCGCGAGGTGCTGGGCATGGAGGTCGGCACGTCTGAGGCCGAGCCGATCTGGACCGAGTTCATGCGTAAGCTGACGCGGCGCGGCCTGCGCGGCGTCAAGCTCGTCGTCTCCGACGCCAATGAGGGAATCAAGGCCGCGGTCTCGAAGGTGCTGTGCGCGACATGGCAGCGCTGCCGGGTCCATTTCATGAGGAACGTGCTGGCGCATGCCGGCAAGAGCGGCCGCCGCGTCGTCTCGGCCTTCATCGCCACCGCCTTCGCCCAGGAGACGGCCGAGGCCGCCAGCACCCAATGGCGCGCCGTCGCCGACCAGATCCGGCCGAAGGTGCCCAAGCTAGCCGCCATCATGGACGACGCCGAGCCCGACGTGACCTTCCCCAGAGAGCACCGCGCCAAGCTGCATAGCACGCATGAGATCGACAAGCGTTATTTTGTGACGAGCCCTGGAACCTCCCCGAGCATGTTCTTTGGTTCGACCAGCGTCGCTGGTGTTCTTCCGTCCCGACCGCCCATTTCACAGCCGCCGCGCGCAGGGGCAGTCAAGGCTGGCCGCGTTTTACGCGGCCACCGCAAGGCTTGGGCTTTGACCGCCCCGAGTACGGCGGCTGTGCTCCGACGAATCGGGGGGTGCAAGGATGCCCGACGGCTGGCGCAACTGGAAATACCCGACGCAGTCAGCTATTGTCGTCGTGCGCGGGCGACCTCGTGGCGAAGCGTGGTGCATCGGCTGAAAGCGCCGCCGGGCCGCGTCATTCGAGCCTTGCCGGACTGAGGCGCCCGCGCGCCCTTTCCTTTGGCGGGCGCGGGCGCCAAGCCTCGACGAAGTGTTCGTAACCCTTCTGGGCCTGCTCGGCGACACGCATCTCCTGGTTGCGAAGTTCCTTGACATTGTAAGCATAGGTCGGACCGCGGCGGTTGCCTTTCTTCTGCGGCTTGCCGGCCTGCAGCTCCATGCTGCGCATCTTGTGGCGGACCAGACTGGATCGCGCCCAGAGGTAGTCCTCTTGCTTCGTCAGCATATGCCAGCAAAGAACCGCCAATTTTCGTGCCACGGCGACAGCAGCAATCTGATGGCCACGCCTGGCCCGGATTCGGACGAAAAAAGCGTGGAGCGGCCCCGGCGTCTTGGCGGCCCAGGCGGCTTCCACCAGCATCGCGCGGGCATGGCTGCGTCCGACCTTGCTGATCCGCCCGTGATGGGCAGCACCGAGCCCCGACTGGCGCACGCGTGGGTTCAGGCCGAAATAGCTCACCAGCTTTTGCGGGCTGGAAAAACGGCCGATGTCACCGACAGCCGCCACTAGCCCGGCGGCCACCGCGAGATTGACGCCAGTGATTGTGAGCAGCCGTTTGATCGCCGCATCGTCGAGTGCGCTCTCGGCAATCTCCCGGTCAAGCACGCGGAGATCGTCACCCAGCCTGTCCATTTCTCGGATATGGCGTTGGATTGCGGCGCGCTCATCATCTGGCACCGGCTGACGGGTGAGCCAGGCACGACCGAGGCGCCCGAACAGGTCGGCATGAGGGCACCGCGGAATCAGATGGGCATAGAGGATCGAATGCACCTCGTTCTTGATCCGGGTCCGATGCCGCACGACCTGGTAGCGCCGCGCGACCAGCCTGCGCATTCGCTCGGTGGCGGCATCCGGTGTCCAGATCTCCGGCAGGTAGCCGGCTGCGTACAAGCTGGCCAGCGTGCCGGCGTCGATCTTATCGGTCTTCACGTGAGCGTGCGCGATCGCTTTGACCTGCAGCGGGT